>DUIO01000011.1 GCA_013330315.1 Methanosarcina sp.
TTGGTAATGACCCATATGTTGCATGCATTGGTGGGATAGACGACTCTGAGGATTTCGGATATTGGGCTTTTTCTATCAATCTGCGGTTTCTTGATCCTTGCTCATATGATGCTCTTTGTCTAAAAAACACCCTACTTGAAAAACAAGTGGAAGAACTGAAGATTGCTCTGCAAGAAGCTGTTTGTTGGCACAAATATCCAGAAAGAATTCCGACAGAAAGGGAACAGGTTATTGTCGAACATAAGAATGGAGATATAGTCAAAAGACGATACTGCAAAGAGGTAGAACAGTGGATTTTCTTTGACCACCCAGAGAATAATCCTGTAGTACGTTGGACACCGTTTCCTAAAGACTCAGAAAACTACAGTATTAATGAGAATGAATGAGCAAATTTGAACAATTAACACATAATTGAATTGCAGGAGTTGAACTGATGATAGGCAAACAATTTAATATTAATTCTAATGTTTTAACGAGTAATATGAAAGGCTCTAATAACACGATCGTTATTAATGGTAAATCGTACAGAGGAAATAGTGTATCTATCTCTGGTGACGGAGAAGTTATTATTGATGGTATTAAGCAAGATTCTGTTATTGGTAAAATATCTGTCACTCTCAATGGAGATACTGATTCAATCGAACTTGAGTCAGGAGAGGTTGTTGCAAATAAGGAATTAATCAAAACATTATTGACTAATGTGGCATTAATTCTATGGGGTGCCTGCCTTGGCACTACTCTCATGAGATTTGTAGGAACATACGCAGCCTCGAATTCATTTAAAGAAGCAGTGCTGAGGAGTGCACCTATTTTCTTATTCTTTAATGGCCTGATAATCATTGCATTGGCTGCAGCGTTTGCAATAATTAAGTTATCCTTCTGGGTAGAGAGAAGATGAATAAAGATATACGCAATTTCTCTGATTAAATAAAAAATATCCCTCTATAGCCTGTCATCTTAGATGGGCTTTTTATTATACTTGAGAGCGAAGGGAAACGCATCTCGCAACTCTACCCCTTTAAATCATAACATATCCTCTTAGAACGCAAAATATAGGTTAACAATGTCAGATCGTAATCATTTTCCAAGTAATATT
Source organism: Methanosarcina sp. (assembly GCA_013330315.1). GTDB lineage: Archaea > Halobacteriota > Methanosarcinia > Methanosarcinales > Methanosarcinaceae > Methanosarcina > Methanosarcina sp8098u. Next base: position 1,097 of record DUIO01000011.1, read on the forward strand.
TCAATTCAGAAATGGTCGTTTTTGTATTGAAAAATTATATTTATAGAATATTTTATGGTTAGACGGAGGCTAATATGAAATTTAGAAAATTAAGAAGAGAGGCTAAGAGCTTTTTTCTTTCGGGTTCAATAGAGCGTAACGAGGATATTTTAGATATTTTAAATATTGATGATGAAATGTCTCCAGGCAATCCTGTCAATATCACCATTGATAGTATCCCTGATTATCAGTTAGGAGCAAAAAGAAATAAATTTAGCCATAACGTATTATGGTTAAAAACAGTTAACGAAACTTTCGAAAAAGATTACTTTTTTGTTGTGAGAAAGAAATTCACGCTCTTTAATGCAAAACTTGGAATAGTTGCAAAGGCGACTGGATACAAGGTCGCTACAGATTATATGTTTGATGAAGTCTTAAAAAAACAAGTTGTATATTTCTTTGACGGGGAAGACGGGGAAACTGGACAGTCTGAATACGAATTAGCTGTAGCTATTCCACTTGATTTAATTAATAGACATAGAGAAATATTCCTTTTAACTCGCTTAGAAGTGTCCAAAAAATATCGTAAAGAGGGAGTAGCTACTCTACTGATGGAGCGTATTCTTGAAGATAATCCTCAGATAATTTTAAAACCCTGTCCACTCACGGAATCAGAAGTCGAGAGCAAAGACAGCGGGGATGAGGATATACAAACCGAAGATATTAAATGCTTTTATAAAGCTGTAGTAGAAAAGAATAAAAACTACATACTAAAAACTTTCAGGTCAGATTTTGACGCCTGCGAATATATGCTAATTACGGACTCTTTTACGATGAAGAATGAATAAATATGTCGGATATTTCCGAGTCTCAACCAAAAAACAGGATTATGGCCTTGACGCTCAGAGAGCCGCCGTTGAAAATTTTATTCAATCCAAAGGTGGTGAAATTGTATCTGTCTTTTCTGAGAAAGAGTCAGGTAAAAATGCGGAACGTCCTGAGCTTAAAAAAGCGATAGAACAATGCAAAAAGACTGGCGCAAACTTGATTATCGCCAAACTCGACAGGCTTAGCCGTGAAGTAGCGTTTCTATTTAACTTAAAAGCAGAACTCGATAGAGCTGGTGTTGGTATCGTCTGTTGCGATCTGCCGGATCTCAATACACTAACACTTGGTATCTTTGCAACTATGGCGCAGCATGAACGAGAACTCATCAGCAAAAGAACCAAAGAAGGACTCGCTGTGGCCAGAGCTAAAGGAAAGAAGATAGGTGCTTCAATTCCTGTCCCTGAACCTGTCAGAAAAAGCGGAAATGAGGCAATGAAGAAAAAAAGTGTTGAATATTACCAGAATATAAAAAAACTGGCTTCTAAATTCAGGCAGAATGGCATGACTTACAAAGAAATTGCATTGTTCCTCAATGATACCGGGCATAAAACTGTACTGGGCTCTGAATTCCAGTCGTCCACCGTTTACCGCATACTGGGCAAAAAGCGCAGAGAGTATCCTAAACCGCTTATATATCAAATTCGTAAGATGTATGAAAATGGCCGTTCATTGACCGAAATAGCAAAAACGATTAACAACGACGGCTATAAAACCATCACAGGCAAGAAGTTTCAATATTATACGGTTGAGCAGATACTACGGAAATACTGCGGTATCAATAAAAAAACCCCTCCTACCGCAAAGCAGTAAGAGGGGTTCGGGGTCTTTCAGAAGAAAGGCGTTCAAATGGATTGTGTCCATGTATTTATACATAGATTCCACTTTCACACCGAAAGTCCGGATTTTGTCCGGACAACAGACTGAAACAGTTTTCTGGCATAAATTTGTTTGCGTTGTTCTTGGTTTTTAATGCCGGCCGTCTCAGCCCATATTTTTTTCATCATTTCAGAAATGATTGCGTGTCCCATATATTCCTCCTATCTGTTTTTGGTGGGCAACCCATAGAAGGCGAGAAAAGGCTGGAGGCAGACCATCACCTTTTCAAGTTCACGCCCTCTATGGGGTACCCACGACAAATAGGAGGTTTAAAGGTCAGCACCCAGATGAGTGCTGACCAGTTTTTTAGAGTCTATTAATCGTTATGGTTGAAACGATTAAGCATTTTTCTTTCATATCGAAATAAGCTTGCGCCCTTTCCATACTTTCGAAATATTTGACGATATGCTTACCGCTTCTATAAAACAACTCAACTTTCCACATACTCTTTCTCCACTTTAAGCTCTTTAATTACATCGAGTCTCATACTGCGGCCTCCAGAAGATCAAATACACTATAGAATGACACAACC
>DUIO01000273.1 GCA_013330315.1 Methanosarcina sp.
AAGCAATTTTAAGTTCATACATCTGAGTAAGCCCCTTAACCCTACCATACTATCAAAATTTAATGCAGCTTCATTTTCCGGACTTTAGGAAGATTTGACCTGCTTAGAATTCCGTGCGTCCATGTTCCAGGTATTTATGTTCCAAATATTCATGTTCCAAATATTCATTAAATCTAATTTAAGGACTGATGTTGCTGGATTTTTATCCTTAGATTTTTAGACTCTTCGGGGGATAAAGCATTTTAAGAGGATAAAGAATCTGAATTAAGCATCTGAATTANNAGAGAGCAAAAAGAGAGCAAAAAAGATTAAAAAATTAAGGACAAAAAAGATCAAAAGTTAGATGTTAAACAAAAATAAAGATAAATTAAAATTGAAATGATTTTAAAAAAGGTTAAAGCTGCACATAGTGTGCAACTTCACCAAGGTCTTCTTCTATCCTGAGAAGCTGGTTATATTTTGCAGTCCTTTCGCCGCGTGCAGGAGCTCCTGTCTTAATCATTTCTGCTCCTATGGCAACTGCGAGGTCTGAGATAGTTGTGTCCTCGGTTTCGGCAGAGCGGTGACTTACAATTACTGTGTAGCCGTTTCTGGAAGCCATGCTTGCGGCATCAAAGGCTTCGGAAATTGAGCCTATCTGGTTAACTTTGAGAAGAAGGGCATTTGCTGCTCCCATATCCACACCTTTTGAGAGCCTTTCAATGTTTGTAACAAAAAGGTCGTCACCTACAATGATGGTGTCCCAGAGTTCATTAGTAAGGGCTTCAAAGTCTTCGAAGGCTTCCTCATAGAAAGGATCTTCGATAGAAAGGATGGGATAGGAGTTTACGAGTTCGACATAGTAATCAAGCAGTTCCGGAGCTGCCAGTTTTTTCCCGTCAATGTTATAGAACTCCTCTTCGTAGAACTCAGTCGCTGCGGCATCAAGACCTATTGTGACCTCGGACTCCGTATAGCCTGCTTCTTCAATTGCATGTACGAGAGCGTCAAGGGCTTCTGTGGACTCGCTCATTTTGGGAGCGTATCCTCCTTCATAGCCCACATTCGTAGAAGAGCGCCCGTATTTTTTCTCCAGGTACTTCCCCAGGATCTGATAAATTTCAGCTCCCATCTGAAGAGCCTCATAAAACGTTTCTGCGCCTTTGGGCTGGATCATGAATTCCTGAATTGCAAGCTCATTTCCTGCGTGTTTGCCTCCGTTCAGGACATTCATTGTTGGCACCGGAAGGGTAAAAGCATTGGAGCCACCGAAATAGCGGTAAAGGGGCATGTTAAGAGAGTCAGCTGCAGCCTTTGCAACTGCCATGGATACACCAAGAATAGAGTTTGCTCCGAGGTTTGATTTGTTTTCGGTTTCATCGAGCTCAATCATAAGCTCATCGATTTCCCGCTGGTTTCGCACATCAAGTCCAAGCAGCTCCTTCTGGATGATAGTATTTACGTTCTTGACTGCGGTCAGGACTCCTTTTCCTCCGTACCTGTTGGGGTCAGCATCGCGCAGTTCAAGGGCTTCATTCGTACCTGTGGAAGCTCCTGAAGGAACACTTGCTCTGCCAAATCCCTTAGGTGTAAACACATCAACTTCAATTGTGGGATTTCCCCTTGAGTCCAGGATCTCCCGAGCATGTATTTTTTGGATCTTATATTCTCCAGAATCCTGCTGTAAACCGATATACGACATCATTTCACCCTTTCTAATCTCTGACTATCTATACATATATTCTGTTATTTGAACTTGACTTTTAGGTAATCTAAACGCTGGTTAATCTAAGCGTTAGATGTCCGAATTGTATTTAATTCTTTATCCGGTTCAAACGAATAAATCTGCCTGAGTTATACTGTACTTATTGCTAAAGAGACTCTTTTTTGCATGTATCTGGCAGCCTATCTGTGTGAGGGCAAGAGTACTTAAGGGGTCCCGCGTATAGGAATTGATTTCTACTCCTGTGGAAAGAATTTTCCTCACCGGAAGGATTGAAGATACCAATGTGTTCAAAATTGCTTATTCCATATATAAGAAACGCTTATTTCCAGCTTTCAGGAACTTCGCATATTATAGCAGCAAAACGTATCTATCTATTTGTCGAAAGGCTGTTTTCTGCTTAAAGGATACCTAATTCCTGTAAACACTTATTTTAAAGGTTTTGGTTAGAATTACAAAGCTTATTTTTTTCTGGAGATTTATTCCTTCAGTCTTTTATACAAAAACTCCCGGAAAAAACTCTTACTAGGGTTAGATGCTTTTTTTGCTTACTTACAATACTCAATTTATTTAAAAAAATAATTTTATCTACATAAAATATATAAACCTGAAAGTATTATTCTCTCTCGATGACCGAAGATTCTCCAGTTAATTTAACCGAAAAAGAGTATTCAATTATTGATATGCTCCAGAGCCTGGGACTCCCGAGGACAGAGGCCACCGCAATTGTGTGTTTAAAAGACTGCAAGGAACTCAGATCACTTCACATAGAGCTCGTTTCCGGACTCAGACAGCCAGAAGTGAGTGTAGCCATGCGCCCTCTAAGGGATAGAGGCTGGGTAGATGAAAGGTCTGAAAAAAAGAATAAAGGAAAAGGCAGACCTGTAAAATATTACCAGCTAACAGTACCATTCCCCGAGATAGTTCAGATTCTCGAAGAAGAATTTCTAAGAGATAATAAAGAGAAAATGATTGCACTTAAAAGGCTAAGGGAATTAGAGATTGTTTTACAGGACAAGCTCATCGCGATTTAAAGCTCTATATTAAAGCTCTACATTAAAGCTCATTGTGATTTAAAGCTCTGCATTAAAGCTTTACAATTTAAAAAGCTTATCGCAACTTAAACTGCCCTTAATTAAGTTAAGAATACGTTTACTAGAATAGATTTATAATGGTGTATTAACAGCGTATTAATAGTATATTAATAATAGATCCTCAATATATTAAAAATGTATTAACGATACATTAAAAATGTATTAACGATACATTAAAAATGTATTAACTATATATTAAAAATGTATTAAAAATTTATTAACTGCGCATTAAAAATGTATTATTAGCGTATTATAATGTATTAGTAATGCATTTGTAAAACTAACTCTGAAATAGTGAATTCCCAGAAAATAAATACGAAAAATAAATTACAAAAAATTCTTCAAAAACTAAATAAGGAAATCTGCCAGATTTAAGTTTCTAAAAATTGTCATTGCCGGATTAAGTTAAATCAATCGCCAAACTATTCTAATTTTACTTTATCAAGACATTATTCCTGATCAGGGTTATGCATAAAGCTTACCGGAGCAAAACCTTGGTCTGTATCCATTACTCTTCTGGCAGAAATTCCTTCCAGTTCGAAAATGAAAACTTCAACAACCATAAAAACTTCACTTTCACCTCTCAGACACCCAAGTTTAACGCTTTCTCCACGGGCCGTTCCTGCATGAAGGTGAATCTTTGGCTTTCCATCTTCCAGAAAAATATCTCCTATCCCGAGGATCTCATGAGCGTCATTAAAGCCAGACCAGACAGGTTCCGGAGGCCTTANNCATAAATACAGCCGACTCTATTTTCTCCAGTTCCGCAAGTTTGATAAGTTCCAGGATGAGGTCGTCTCCGTGGTCAACCCTTACGGTAAAGACTCTGCCTATCCTTCCTTTTGTGTACTCCATATTTCCCCCTCACTGATCCATTATTTTTCCATCAATAATCCTGATAACTTTATCAGCTTTCCCAGCCAGCTCCTCATTATGGGTTACCACTATAAAAGTCTGATTATATTCCCTGTTCAGTTTACGGAGCAATTCATAGATCAAATCCCCTGTTTTGGTGTCAAGATTCCCTGTAGGCTCGTCTCCGAGCACAATTGCCGGGGAACAACTAAGAGCCCGGGCTACCGCAACCCTCTGGTTCTGCCCTCCCGAAAGCTCGCCGGGTCTGTGATCCATTCTGTCTTCAAGCCCGACCTCTTTTAAAAGTTTTTCAGCAATACTCTTAGCCTCTTCCCTGCTCTTTCCTGCGATCAGGAGCGGCATCATTACATTTTCCAGGGCTGTGAAATCCGGAAGCAAATGGTGATACTGGAAGACGAAACCAAGTGTCCTGTTTCTCATTGCAGAACGCTCTTTATCCGACATTTTTGTCACATCATTGCCGTCTATTAGGAGGGTCCCTGAACTGGGTGTATCCAGCAGACCTATGAGATGCATAAGCGTACTTTTGCCTGAACCAGAAGGACCTACAATTGCAACGAATTCCCCTTTTTTAATATTCAGGTTCGCATTATCAAGAGCGCGAAATTCCACTCC
>DUIO01000040.1 GCA_013330315.1 Methanosarcina sp.
CCTGAGCGCAGCATGTGGTCTACGCCTTCATAAGTGGCTACAATAATGTCGGCATTAGGGCTTGTATTCATTTTCACGCGCTGAGAGGTCTTTATAAGAATTGCACCGATTTTAATAGAGGTCGTAAGCCCTAATTTTGAATAACGTTCCGTGAACTGATCATACTTCTGGTTTGCGAGGGCTACAAGCGGAACCAGGTAGAGCATTTTCCCTTTTTTATCCAGCAGGTTCTGAACCCCTGCCATTTCCCCGATAAGAGTTTTTCCGGTTGCTGTTGCGGAGACCACGAACTGGTTCTTACCTTCCAGAAGCCCTGATTCTACGGACAAAGCCTGCACCGGAAGCAGAGTTTCCGATTTCTGAAGTAGCATTTCTTTGAACGTTTTGGCAAGGGGGAGATTCTTTACCCTGACAGTAGCTTCGGAAGGGGTTGTTCTGATTGTATCATATCTCGTGAATTCCGGGTCCAGCCTTTCAGGGCTCAACATGCGGATTGTTCTGTCGAGGTCTCTCGTCTTATGAAGAACCCGTTCAAGGAAATCTATGGACTTTTCTCCATATTGCGCGTCTGCGGAACGAACTGCCCTCAAAAGTTCTTCTTTTGCACATTCCTCACAGATAAGCTCATCATGGTATTTGATTGACTTGCTGTTTACAAAATTGAAGCGCTTATTGATCCAGCAATGCTTGCAAATTTTCACCTTATCCGCACTGAGCTGAAATGCTTTAAGCATTTCAAGAAAAGCTTCTTCATTTGCAGGGTCCCCTCCTTCTGCCAGCATAATCCTGTTTGCACTGCGCAAAAGCTCTATAAACTGCTGGGGAGGTATGAATTCCTCATTCTTTTTGCCGGAAAGAAGCCTGATTTTATGAGGTCGTGGACCTTTGTAGTTCTCCTTAATATGGAGCTCAGCTACAGAAAGCGGCTGCTTCATCCGGTCTTTTATTGTCATTACTATAACTTTTGATTTTTCGGCGTAACCGAGGACCCACAGTGTCATTGTTTATCCTGATAAAGAAATGGTATAAGTAAGCTTCCTTTCGGAGTCCAAAAAATAACATTTCTCTGCGACCTGATGTCTATTTTGACGTTCGGTAACTGTATAACACATTTAAAATTTGAATTGTGAATATTTGAGTTGTAGATATACGCTTAAGAGGAAAATGTAAAGGTATCAGAGATTTCAAGAAAAAAGCACTTTTTAGAGCATAATACCTGGTTTTTTTCATAGTGTGTGCTTTTCGATCATTTTTTCAGATCATTTTTTCAGATTGTCTTCATAACATTTCCATATTATAATATCTATTGTATTTATAATTTATTACTTAATTATTATATAATAATCGTTTTGATTTTTTTATGAGAAAGAAAATCTCTGCATTTAGAAAATGAAATATTCAGCCGAGAGGCAAATAGCTTCAGTTGAACAGGAAACTGAGATGGATTAAAAGGTCTGATAAAATAAAGGTGTTCAACCAACTAATTTCAGTAAATAAAGGACTCAAGCTAAAAAGAGAGGAAAGGAAGAGTTTCATGTTTAGTTGAAACTTTTCCATTTATCGCTCTTCAAAATTTTCAAAGGCAGGCTCCTTCCTTTGCAAACCTGCACATGCAGTTCCGAGTCTCCGGAATTTTTCCGATTGCATCCGAAAGGATTTCGAAGATTGAGTCCTGAGCCTTTCCAACAACATCTGAAACTTCATCTGCTGTCAGTTTCTGTGTTGCCATACCGCACGCCTGATTTGTGACAATTGCAAGTGAAGAGTAACATAGACTAAGTTCTTTTGCAAGAACCACTTCCGGCACACCAGTCATGCCTACAACGTCTGCGAACTGGCTCATCATGCGGATTTCAGCCCTTGTCTCAAAACGGGGACCTTCAGTGCAGGCATAAACTCCTTCGGCATATGAAGCTCCCTGCTTTTCCAGGGCATACCGAAGAGCCGCCTTTATTTCAGGGCAATAAGGTTCGGTAACGTCAACATGCACGGTTTTATCGTCATAAAAGGTAGATGGTCTGCTGCACGTAAAATCTATAAAATCATCAAGCACGACAAAACTACCAATCGGGTGCCCACGCATTGACCCTACAGAGTTTGTGGAGATTACACGTTTTACTCCAAGAGAGTGGACAGCCCAGACATTTGCCCTGTAGTTAACCCTGTGAGGGGGAATGTGAATTTCTTCGGCATGTCGGGGGATTATTGCAACACGCCTTCCTTTTATAGTAGAAATATATGCTGTAACTCCTCCATAGGGGGTCTTTACCGGATGGCTTTCGCAGTCACTATATGAGCTAAAGCCTACACCTCCAAGTACTGCAATCTCTGCGACCTCATCTACCGTATCCATTTTTTAATTTCCTTTCCCATATTTTAATATAAAAATTAATGNNGCAATGAGAATTGCAACGGTAATTGAGTACACAAAGTATTGCAGCGCAATTGTAGGGTCGCTTAATAAGCCATCAGATAGGGAAGCTGCTGCCATAATATATGTGCTCGCACCCCAGAAGAGCAGGCCGGTCGCGATCACGAAGAGGGAAATTGAGATATTTTTATATATAGGCCTTCCATCCGTCTTTAGATCGAAAATCTTGCCCAGAACTGCGAGAAGCAAGGCTACCACATACCACCAGATAGAAACATTGACGAAAACTGAGATAAGAGTCAGAGTGCCGTGATACCAGATTCCTTCTGCAGAGTAAAGTTTCCATACTTCCATAGCGCCGTATACCGTAGCCACAAGACTGGTTAGCAGGGCAGCGGTGTAACTGATAAAAACCATTCTCTGCTCAAGGAAAGCATCCCAGAGCTTTTCTTTCTCAAGGGCGACAATGTCGTCAAGCCCGAAACCTCTGTAAAGCATATAAAGCCCTACAGCTGCAAGAATCCCCACAACTGCCCCTTCCGGATAACGTGCAAGCAGAAAGATGGCGTAGATAAGAAAAGCAAGTCCCAGAGGCACAAAAAAAGTCTGAGAGATCTTGGG
>DUIO01000042.1 GCA_013330315.1 Methanosarcina sp.
TAAATACCCAGTTCTGCAGGGCTCCATTCAAGGGCAACAGCAGCAAAGACCGGAAATGCAGTATAATAAATATTGAAGCCCAGAAAAATAAGGAAATAAATAATCAACATAAGGGGGATATACTCGAGCTTGAAGACTTCGCTGAAGTTTATTTTACTTCCTGCCTCAACCTGATAGCACTCTTTTTGTTCCTGCCCGAGGATTTTTCTGATGTCAGCGGGCTCCGGGTATTCCCCAATGACGCAGGGCCGGGAGTCCGGGAGTAAGAAAATTACAATGAGAGTCCCTATAACTGAAATGATCAGGGCTGCAAATACTGGAAGGAGCTCGCCATAAATTGTTGCCCCAAGGATTCCGGCAAGAGCAGGACCGAATATATATCCCATATTTGAGGCGATAGACATTCTGCCGTAGTTCCTATTCCTTTCTTCTTCTGAAGTAAGGTCGGCGAGATATGCGTTGGCAACTGAGATATTCCCTCCCGTAATCCCGTCAAGAGCTCTTGCGATAAAGAGGGCAAATAAGGGCAGAGTAACCGTAAAAACCCCAAGCAAATCAGACCTTACTTCTATTAACGGGACCACGGGAAAAAAGAGGGCAACAAAAAAAATAACCCAGGCAAGCAGGGTCCCTACCTGACTCAATAACAGAATCTTCTTTCTTCCGTAAAGGTCAGACCACCGTCCCAGAATAGGGGCTCCGATAAGTTGGAAAGCAGGATAAGTGGAAGCAAGAATACCATAGACAAGGGCGTTGCCCCCATAATCTGTTACCAGATAAACGAGAAAAGTAAGTATAATGCCGAATCCCAGGGTTCCGATAAACGTTATTGTATATAGAGGTAAAAGTGCCCTGCCATCTACAGAGGAAGTTCCCGAATTTGGTCCCATCAAAAGATAATATGCTAGCTCTATCCATTATAATATTTCTTCCAAAACCCAAGAATTTTAGCACCAGTTCATTTCAGGCCCTCTTCAATAAAAGGCTGTACTCCAGGCACGGTCCCCACAGATATTGGCCATGTTTTTTAGGCGATCCGGTTACTTTAACTGTGCTCTCCAATCAAGACGACCCTCCCGTCAATAAAATTTCCCCTCAATGAGACCTTCCTGTTTTCCTCTGAAGTGCCTTCTGTTACTTTTCCCTCCCTTTTTTCTGTTTAACGATTAAAGATCGCTTCAGTCGCTCAGAGCCGCAGGTCGTGGCTTTTCTTGTATTTTGCTGCTTAACAAAAGGCTTTAAAATCTTTTAAAGTATTTGAATTGCTTCCCGTATCTCTGAAATATGCTTTATTTCTCCAACAATATATCAGAAGGCAATAAAGTATCCATAGGTGCTTATTTTTTTTATAAGACCTCTATAAGCTGATAAAAGGATATTTATGCGCTTTTTTCCTTATATAAATTATAAAGATCTTTTGTGAAGGAAAATAAAGTATTATGAAGCTTTAAAATTGTTGATCTTATCAGTTAATTCAACTATTGCAAAAAGTATACTTATATTCTAATTTTACAATATGAAATTCTAATCCCAAAGTTGTTTTCCAGGCAAAATTGACTGGAAGCTTTGAAACAATTTATGGGAACTAAAAGATCTTTATTAAAGTGAAGGAGATAAAGGTCTTTAAAAACGCAAAGGAATAAAGGTCTCAAAAATAGAAAGGAATGAATCTCCAAAGAGTAAGTATTCCAAAAACATGAAAGAAACTGAATGTTAAGGGCATTTTCCATCCTGAAACAGTGGTTTCTGCTGTGTCCACATTGATGTCAACGATCCGATTCCTTCCGGAATTCGCAGCAGAAGCCACTGAATTATCCCGCAAAAAATATTTCGTGTCCTGGACAGGTTGTCACAGGACTGCTGCGGGATTAAAACCCCTGAATGACACGGACCGGGGCGGTGTCAAAGTCCGTATTAGCGGGGTTGAACCCTTAACAATAAGAATTTTTCAGGCAACACCTGCAGGGCGGATTCAGGGTTGCCTGAAATATCTTTATTGTTCATAGATTTATTAGTTTCTAAATTATTTCTACCCCTTTTATTTTTTCTACTTTCTTTTACCTTCTTTATTTCATTCTTTTTAATCTTTCATGCGCCTGTTATATATTTTTCATGTATTTTCTATATCCGGACCCCAAAATATTTCATTGATATTTGTGAATTCAAAGGTGCCCGGTTCGAAATCTTATTTATTCTTTACCTGCATCTGGTTCTTTATGCAGGAATCATACTGGAAGACAGTCCCAGGAAAGAGTATCCCTTCAAGCCTTGAGCTTTATCCGATAGTTTATAATTATTTGAAGAAAGGCTATGAAATTCTAGACATTGGGTGCGGTTCTGGAAAAGTCAGCCTTGAGTTTGCTTCTCTGGGATATTCCGTAATGGGAATTGATCTGAACCCTGAAGCAGTCAAGTTTTCGGAAGCTGCTGCAAAATGCCTGGATAAGGAAAAAAAACTAAAAGGAAAGGTTGAGTTCAGGGTTGAAGATGCCTCTAATTTGCCCTTTCAGGAATCAAGTTTTGATTTTGCAGTTATGCAGGCCTTTTTGACCTCCGTGCCAACTCCTTAGAAAAGAGTAAAGGTAGTCCAGGAAGCTCACAGGGCCCTGAAACCGGGAGGTTACCTTTACCTCGCAGAATTTGCGCAGAACTGGCATCTCAAGCTTTACAGAAAGCGCTATCTTGAAGACTTTCAGGTTACAAAAGAAGAAGGCTCTTTTCTCGCCCTTAATCCTGATACCGGAGACATCGAGTTTATCGCACACCATTTCTCTGAAAAAGAGCTTGTTTTCCTGCTTGTAAATTATGGGTTTGAAATCGATTATTTCAGGGTCGAAGAGTTCAGAACGAGGACAGGCAACCTGGTTAATGGATTTGTAACCGTAGCTAAAAAATGTTGAGACCTGCAGTTGAAACCCAGTTGAGGTTATTTTTTGCTGCAGAAATGTGAAATTTCAAAACTCTTGATTTTGCGTCTGCGGATTTATTTCATCGGTTAAACCCGGCGAATCGGACCGGTTATGCTGCTCTGTCGCTCAGGTGAAGCCCGATAACTCCCATCACCACGACTGCAAGAGAAATAATTTTGAGGGCATGAGCAGGCTCCCTGAACCATAAGATTCCGACCATTGTGATAAGGGCAGTGCCTAACCCTGCCCATATTGCATACGCAATGCTCACATCTATCCCTTTAAGGGCAAGAGTAAAGAAAATGAAACTGATTGCATAAAACACAAAGATCAAAACTGAAGGGGCCAGTTTTGAAAAGCCCTCGGATAATTTCATGCATGTAGTTCCGCAAACCTCAAATAATATTGCAAGTAACAAAAAATAATAGTAATTCATCACTAATTTATTTTATTTCAATTTATTAATTGATTTCCCAATCAGCTCTTTTCTCAATTTATCCTTTCCTCAACCTGCTTTTTTCAATTTGTCCTTTTCTTAATGTTCTCATTTCCCAAACTATCCTTTTCTCAATCTGCCTTTATTTCTAAATCTATAGTTTTATTTTTCTCTATTTTCACATTTCTGTTGTTCCAGGTGCATTATCAGGGACAGGCATCTAAAGAAGGGCAACTAGTTAAGGCACATATGGATGGATGGATGGATGAATGGATGGATGGATGGATGGATGGATGGATGGATGGATGGATGGATGGATGAATTCGTTTTGCATACCTATCATTTAAGATAAATTTATATATTATAACAGCTTCGGACATATTGGCAGTAAAAATAAAGAATCATATAATCTGTTATTAAAAACTTCATTTTTGTTTTTAATAAAAGAATTGTATAGGATCTTATTTTTATAGCGCGCTAGACTTATCCGCTATAAGCGGAGGTGAAACAAGAGTGAGTTTTAATGACAGAGGGAATTCCTTCCGGGGGAGAGACAGCAACCGGGGTGGCAGAGACAACAACCGCGGAGGTTTCAGAGGCGGTAATACAGGTCCCAGAGAACTTCATCAGGCAATCTGTTCCGACTGTGGCGTTGAGACCCAGGTTCCTTTCAAACCAGCTGAAGGAAGGCCGGTTTACTGCAGGGAATGTCTTCCGAAACACAGGAAGTTCTAAGCCCATCATAAATCCTTAAAATCCTTATTCAAGCTTATCCATGGAAACCTCTGAAAAGAGAGTTTCCAGTCCTATCTATTTATTTGGATGTATTTTCCAGCACATCCTCTTTCATATTCTCTCTCATATTCTCTCTCTCATATTCTCTCTCATATTCTCTCATATCTCTCTTTCATGTTCTCTCATATCTCTCTTCTATGTTCTCTCACATTTTCTCCCTTTCATACATAATCTTTTTATGTTATTTTTTTGTAACTTCTTTTCCCCATGCGCCATACTGAAGAAAATTCTATTTTTCTAATATGGGTAGATTAAATTTATATATCATAAAAAGGTTGTAAAATTAGTAAAAATAATGAGAAATATAATCTGTTATTAAAAACTCCGTTTCTGTTTTTAAATAATGAATTATATCCAATCATTTTTTTATGAGTATACTTATCCGCTATAAGCGGAGGTGAAACAAAAATGGGTTTTAGTGACAGAGGAAACTCCTTCAGGGGAAGAGACAGTAACCGTGGAGGTTTCAGAGACAATAACCGGGGTGGTCCAAGAGATGGCAACCGCGGAGGTTTCAGAGGCGGCAACAGCGGTCCAAGGGAAATGCACAAGGTCATCTGTTCCGATTGCGGTGTTGAGACTGAAGTTCCTTTCAGACCAACTGAAGGAAGACCAGTTTACTGCAGAGATTGCCTTCCAAACCACAGGAAATTCTGAATTTAATTGTTCTTATTAAAAAGTGTTGTCCTGTAAAGTATTACAACAACACTAATCCACTTTTTGATCTGTATTTTTTGCTCATGATCAGGTGAAATAAATCCAAATCTCCAATTTCATAAATCATAGATCTGCTATTGAGTGCAAGATTACTTATAAATGATATTCAGATACTCATAAAATCCGTTCGGCTATGATCTGGTCCAGTATCATATAGGGATAGGTTTTAAGCTTCTATTGAGGCTTACGGGTTGGGCTGCCGGGGTCAAAGAAATATTTTCCGAGATTCCATATTTACGAAAGTTTTATGCCTTTTATATTTTAGAGGTTTTTAACTTCCTATCCATTTATGAACCTTTAGACCAAAGTACCTATGGGGAGTCGAAAATACAGAAGGTCTCAATATTGAAGGTCTCGTGAACAGTAATAATATTTTATATAAGTTTAAAGAACTTAATCACCTTCAGAGGTAAAGAGCAACGGATAAACTCGGCTTCCGATCTTCAATCAAAATTTAAATTCAAAATAAACTCAGAATAAATCCAAAACCAAATATATGAGGTGTCAACCTGGCTAACTATAGAAGTAATATGAGAAAAAGGAAAGAAGGAACAGCGAACCCTGCAGCCAGTACTCAGGAAGTAACAAGGGTACGCACTCCACGCAGAGAAAATAATGAAGTACTGGCGACAGTAGGGAGCCTCCTTGGTTCAAAAAGGGTTAATTTACAATGCATGGACGGNNTCAAAAGCCGATGTTATCTGGAAATACACAAGGCCCCAGATAGAGTGGCTTGAGAGAAAAGGATATCTAAAATAACTGCCTGATCGATATACCATTTGTTATATAATTCATTTTCGAAAATATATATTTAAATTTCTTGGTTTTAACCACTGGGACGGTTAAATCCCCTACTTCCCCCCTTTTCAATAACTTCATATCCTCACTTCAATAACTTCATATTCTCACTTCAATAACTCCACATCTTTAAGAATATTAGCTGCTTTTCAATAGTCTTTTTAACAAAATTTCCTGGCAGTCTTCTTCAGTAGTTCATGACTCCGTTTTTCTCTGTTTACCTGCAGGCTATATAATTACAGACTATAGTTATACTAACTGAGAAAAGTCTTTTCTATAAGCTTAATTTAAATCAAAAAGCGCATTGAAAAGAATTGGATTCTGGGAATTACACGAAAAAGTTTGAATACAAATGTGTCCCTATCCTTAAGTTGGGACGGGGGACTGCTGAAAACTTCAACATATATGGTTCGGATGGATGGGAACTGGCCTGTGTATGGGCTTCCTGGCAGTACCTGAATGAGAGATTGAATGAGTTAAGAAGATACAAAACAGAGGATTTTCCTTAAGGGCCTTGTTAACCTAAATAAATGGGCAAACCTGTTGAGTAGATAATCCTATCCTTGCTTAAGGTTTAAATACTAATTGTTACTTCTTAAGATAAGATATCTACAGAGCTGATTTTGAAAGTAAGCGACTTTAAATTAAACAAATTTTTGTAATTATTTTTAATTTTTAGAGTAAGATTTATATAATTTGACTGTCTAGTTAGAGCGTTAAAAATAAGGAGACGTATAATCTGTTATTAAAAACTAATTTCTGTTTTTAATCAAAGAGCTCTATACAATCTTATTTTTAAGCAAATGACTATCCGTTGTAAGCGGAGGTGAAAAGAAAATGGCTTTTAATGACAGAAACTCCTTCAGGGGAAGAGACAACAACCGGGGAGGTTTTGGTGGAGCCCCGAGGGAAATGCACAACGCAACATGTTCCGACTGCGGCGCTGAGACTCAGGTTCCTTTCAAACCAGATCCCGACAGACCGGTTTACTGCAGGGACTGCCTTCCTAACCACAGGAAGCCCAGAGAAAACCGCTATTAAATCCGAACTTAATTTCGGGATTCTTACTTTTTTAGAGTATGTCCGTCTGCCTGACTCTCATGGTAGGCGGATCAATTCTTTTTCATAGTATTCTTTTTCACAGAATTCTTTTTCATTCTCTTTATACGTTGTTTTGTATGCTGGTTTGTTATGTATGTTCACTTTATACTCTCTTTTGCGTTCTATTCTCTACTCCAGTTTTTCTCGAATCCTTTGGGTTTGAAGGGATGTTAATTTAAGGAATTTGCCCTTAAAATGCTCTGGTTTCTGTGTTCCGGTGTGATTTTTGCATAGGTATATTTATATAATTTGAGTGTCATTATGAATTCGAAAATTAAAAAGATGTATAATCTGTTAATTAAGAACTCCATTTTTGTTTTTAATCAAGAGCTCTGTACTATCTTATTTTTAAACTGCCTATCCTTCATTAAGAGGGGAAGTGAAACAAAAGTGGGTCTTGAGAATAAGTCAGCTTCTTTCAGGGGAGACAACAATTCTGAATGGGAAATGATGGATACAGGACTTCAGGGCTGTATCATTAGCTCTGTAAAAAGATCACAGGGTTATTTTTAACTGTGATATCGAGGCAGAAGGACAAGCATGAATTATTTTTCCTTTCCTTTTTGGTTTCTTTGTTTTCATCGATCTTTGGGAAACTGCCTGGAAGAATCAAGAACCAGAATTTGCGTTGAATTAACAGGTATAGGCAAAACAAATAGATAGGCAAAACAAATTATCACAAATATAATAAATATAATAAGTTACTAAACTTAGCGAAACAAGGAGGAATTAATCTGGCTAATTATAGAAGTGTTGCTCGAAAAAGACAATCCGGAACCAACAAACCCGTAAGTTCGGGCGATGAACAGGAAGTAACAAGAGTACGTACTCCGCGTAAGGACAGAAATGAAGTCCTGGCAACGGTAGCAAGTTTACTTGGCTCGAAGAGAGTTACACTGCAGTGTATGGACGGGGTTGTCCGCATGGGCAGAATTCCGGGTTCCAAAAACAAGAAAATGTGGATCCGTGAAGGGGATGTTGTCATAGCAAACCCCTGGGAAATTCAGGACTCAAAAGCCGATGTTATCTGGAAATACACAAGACCTCAGATAGACTGGCTTGAAAGAAAAGGATACCTTAATTAAGGTAACCTCAAAAACCTTTTACTCTGATAAGTCATTATTTATTATGTATTCCAGAATCAGCTGAAATATGTTCTTAGTAATTACGAATAATTTATTTTTTTATAGCAAATTATTTTCTTTTTAGTGGCCTGTTTCTTTATAGTAAATTACTTCTTTATAATGAATTATTTACTTATAGTGAAT
>DUIO01000254.1 GCA_013330315.1 Methanosarcina sp.
TTTCCTGCGGAGAGACAGAAAAACCGTTTTCCTCCTGGAATTTATGGCTCAGAGCTTCCCTCAGTTCAGGGATTCCGGGACCTACGGTATAGCCAGTAAAACCTTCATTTATGGCTTTGATTGCTGCGGCTTTTATGTGTTCAGGTGTATCAAAATCTGGCTGCCCCAGTCCGAGATTAATGGCATTTGAGCCTGCAGCTTCGAAAATCTTTCTGATTCCGGAAATGTCTATTCGGGATACATTTTCTGAAAATTTAATTTCATTCAATTTATGCCCTCCTTATGTCCCTGCAAATTAGTCCTTTAAGTTTTTTCATTCCGCAACGCCAGCCGGTTGCTTTGTGGAATTTAAAATGCTATTCAATGCTCAACCCGTTATTCGATATTTGTGTGTCTTGCTTTGAGTTCTGATTCCGTAGCGCCTATAATAGTTATCAACTGAGCAATTATCGAGTCCAGGAATACAAGGGAGGTGATTTCAAAAGCAGTTCCCAGGGGAGGCAAATTTCTGTAATCTCCTCTCATGCTTTTTTCAAGGTAGCCACCGGCATCATGGTCATTTTTGGTCTTGCTCGGAAGGATCATCGCGATATCGGAAATTCTGCCGAGTGTAGACTCCTTTTTGGAGGTAACAGTTATGAGAGTTGAGCCTATATCCTTTACTATTTTTCCCAGATCTGCTATGGAACGGGTTTCTCCGGACCCTGAAATAGCAATCACAACGTCCTGCTGCCTGACTGCTGGAGTGGTGGTCTCTCCTACAACGTACACTGTGAACCCAAGATGCATCAGTCTCATTGCAAAAGCTTTGGCAACAAGACCGGACCGCCCTGCTCCCATTACAAAGACCCTTTCTCCTTTCAGAATCTTTTGAAGCATGTTTATTATAGCTTCGCGGTCGAGTACCTTAATCACCTCATTGAGGTTTTCCGCTATAAGTTCCATTGATAATATTACATCATCGCAGTCTTTTACATGATATTCATTCATATAAGTTCTCCAAAAAGCATTGAGTTAGATTCTCAATAAATAATAATTAATTAATTTTTTATTTTACTTACTTTTACCGGATAATAGAAATCCCAAAACATTGGCGGATTCTGAGACTATTACCCATAAATATCAGCTTATGAGTTTTAATCATAAATAGGGTTGACAGGAAAATATTTGTTAGAAGTAAAGGAATTATACTCCTGAAATCCTCCAGATAACCTGTTCAGATAACCTGTTCAGATAACCTTTCAGATAACCTTTCAGATAACCTTTCAGATAACCTTTCAGGTAACCTTTCAGGTAACCTGTTCAGATAACCTTTTTTCATTATCTTAAACTTATTGGTAAGGATTTCAGGACAAATCTCAAAGTTCTTTTATCCCGCTACTGTACCTGACCGTCATCGGCCTGTTTGCGGCTCAGTTTTATAATTAATAGCTTTTAATTCCCAGCTCTCGATATTGTTTCTGAATTCCTGGTAGAGCCGCTGGATATCGCAATCACTCCCATTCCAGTAAAAGTCTTTGCGCACCTCTCCTTTCTGGAGCTCTTCAAGTACAAATCTGGATAAATGAAAAAGGGCTTTTTTGTTGGAAAATGGGATGCTGTAATTTACGCGATAACCGCCTGCTGTTTTACCATAGGACACCAGTATATACCCTTTGCTTTCATAATCTGTGATCTCATCAAAATCGCAGATGATCTCAAATTCATGAACTGTAGACTGATCTACCTTTGAAATTCCTATGAGTACCTGCGCTATAATATAATCCGGAACTTTCCTTCCGAACCATACCGCAATCTTCCCATAGGTGCAAACTACGTTAACATCGTTCCTGCCCATCTCAAAGGAGCCTAGGGACTGAGGGGGGAATATTTTTGCATCCAGGTCTTGGGTTTTCTGGGCACACATTGTTTCCACTTCGTTTACTTACTTGCAGAGACAAGTGCACTGATCAGATTCCTGTCCTTTTTAAGGGTTTTGAGCTGGTTTGCGGGCCCTATTACCGTAAGTCTCTTGCTGCTCTGTTTTTTGAAGAATTTACCCAGCAAAGAAGCGTCCGTGTTTGCAGGGTAGCTCTGCATTTCGATTCCTGAAAACACATCCGGCTGGATTGCTGACATTGTCATCTCGATGAGCTTTGCTTCCTCCATAGGATTAAGACCTTTTTCAAGCACAAGGATTTTTCCTTTCCGAACTTCGTCAATAATGTACCGGACTTTTTCCATGGAAGCCATCTGGGATATCTTGGCTTCGGATACAAGGTCAAGTTGGATTCCCTGCATTTAGATCACCCGAACTGTTTGGCCAGAGCTTCATAGAACGAATCCATTCCCACCCCTTCAAGTGCAGAGACAGGTACCATCGGATGCTGTGGAAAAGCTTCCTTTATGACTCCAGGGTCTGCATTAGGAAGGTCTACTTTGTTTGCTACAATTAGAAGTGGAAGGTTTCTGGCTTCCATATTTCCTATCACAGTTACGTTAACCTGGGTATAAGGGTTTTCTGTTGAGTCCATAACGAGTATAACTCCATCGAGGTCGTCCAGCCATTTGACAGCCTCAATTACACCCTCTGTTGCTTCTTTGGA
>DUIO01000050.1:0-4422 GCA_013330315.1 Methanosarcina sp.
AATTCTTAAAAAACCTGATCTTTATAAAGTATTGGCTGTAATAATTGTTATAATGTATTGGCTGTAATAATTTTTATAAAGTATTCAATTACGAGTTACATATTGAATATACTTTAATCCTGAGGATACATTAATTCCAGGCATTTCTGTTCCGTAAATTCAATTGTACAAATTAAATATAGTCCCTTTTAGTTCATTAAATGCATCCTTTTACTCTGAAAACTATATAATATTTCACAGGTGCCATTATCTATATCACATCACTGAATCTATGAACAAAATAAAGTTGAAGAGATCTCATTTCTCTCTCCTGTTCAATTTAACGATGTTATTGTAAAGTTAATGACGTTTTTGGAAAGTCGTGTTGTGCCTGTAGTTGAAGGATTCGATAAAAAGTCCCATTGAACGAAGATTTCAAATGGAAACAGGTATACTAACTGAAGATCCGGAAAAGGGGGTCAAGAAATGCAAAAACGGGCATATCTACAAATTGCTGCGAGCGGTGTCCTGTGGGGTACAATAGGGATTTTTGTTCGAGGGTTCTACGAGTTAGGACTTTCTTCGCTTCAAATTGTGACCCTCAGGGTTTTCTCAGCGGCTATTATCATGCTGGTATACCTCCTTTTTACCAGGCCTGAACTCCTAAAAATTGAACTTCGTGATTCTCTTTATTTTATAGGGACCGGTATCCTGAGCCTTGCTTTCTTTAACCTTTGTTATTTCATTACTATCAGGGAGACCTCAATTGCAATTGCCGTTACTCTGCTCTATACAGCTCCTGCATTTGTTGCAATTTTTTCCAGAGTGTTTTTCAGGGAAAACCTGGGGACAAAAAAAATCTTTTCTCTTGGCCTGACTCTTGCAGGGTGCGCATTTGTAACCGGTTACCTTCCGGGACCTGGAAATTCCCCTTCTATCCCTCTGCCGTGGCTTCTTACAGGGTTAGGGGCGGGTTTTGGATATGCCCTTTACAGTATATTCGGAAAGGCTGCGCTCAAAAAATACCATACTCTGACCATCATAGCTTACACTTTCGTTTTTGCAAGCCTTGCTCTCCTGCCTTTAAATAGCTTTGAGGGCTCTGGAAACGTTTTTTCTACGGGCAATTTCTGGATCTACCTGGCAGGCATGGGCATTTTTCCCAGTACCCTTGCCTATTTATTATACACAAAAGGGCTCGAAGAAGTTGAAGCGAGCAGGGCAGCTATAATAGCAACAATAGAACCTGTAANNCTGGTAGGCTTTTTCATTTTCAGGGAAATGCTATCAGGCTGGCAGGTGGTAGGGATTCTTCTTGTACTCGCAGGCGTTGTACTGATACAGGAACAGGAGTGAAATTTTCCCTTAACTTTTTCTTCTGGAAGCCTATCCCCTGGTTTGTGCTGCTTACCCGGTTTATTCATTCTATGGGCTTTTTTCTGAAGGCTTTTTCCAGCAGACATATTTTGTCTTCTTAATGTGTCATGAAAGGGTTCCTGCGAAAATACTCAAAATAATAACAAGGTTAATATGTCAGNNTCTTAATCTTCCATATTTTTTCAGTCTTTCTGTCGGTTTTTGGCGCTGGAGAATCCGCATAATGTCCATTTCAGGCGAAATAAATTACAATGACAATATCATAATTATATTGAGGATGAAAGGATGGTGTTTATTCGATGCAGTTGAAGCTGGAACACTTTAATATAAAAATAGGACAGCACAAAGTTTTGCTCAATATTGTCGATGCGAAGGAACTGGGAGTCAACCCTGGAGACAGGGTCCGCATCCGTGGGCATCAAAGCCTTTCTGCTATTGCAGACACGACTGACGATATGGTTCCTCCGGGAACTCTTGGAGTCTTTTCTGAGGTGTATGAGCACTTTGAAGACTGGGATAAACCTGTTGAAGTTGTCCCTGCTTTTCGTTCTAAATCCTCGGCAGTTATCAAGAAAATGCTGGACAAGAAGCCTGTTGTTCAGGATGAAATCAAAATGCTTGTGAGCGACATAGTTGATGAAAACCTNNTAAACGACATAGTTGATGAAAACCTTAGCGATGTCGAGCTTTCTGCATTTATAACAGCTTCTTATATCCACGGGATGACTGACGACGAAGTTGAATGGCTGACAAGGGCAATGATAGAAACCGGAGATACCATTGAATTCGATACTCATCCTATCATGGATAAACACTCGATAGGAGGAGTGCCCGGAAATAAGATTTCTCTCCTTGTTGTCCCTATAGTTGCTGCAAGCGGGCTACTTATCCCGAAGACGAGTTCAAGGGCAATCACGGGCGCAGGCGGAACTGCAGACCTTATGGAAGTGCTTTCTCCTGTTGAGTTCAGCTCCCAGGAAGTCAAGGAAATTACCGAAAAAGTCGGAGGTGCTCTTGTCTGGGGCGGAGCCACCAATATCGCTCCCGCAGATGACAAACTCATCAGAGTTGAGTATCCCCTGTCCATTGACCCTTATTACCAGATGCTTGCCTCGATCATGGCAAAGAAAGGAGCTATAGGGGCAGATAACGTAGTAATGGATATTCCTATCGGGCCAGGCACGAAGGTCCTCACTGTTCAGGAAGGGCAGAGGCTGTCAAGAGACCTTATTAACCTTGGGCACAGGCTCGGAATGAATGTCGAGTGGGCTATTACTTATGGGGCTTCCCCTATTGGGAGAAGAGTAGGTCCTTCCCTGGAAGTAAAGGAGGCTATGAAAGTTCTGGAAAGCATGGAGGGTCCAAACAGCCTTATTGAAAAGAGTGCTGCTCTTGCTGGTATTCTTCTTGAAATGGGAGGAGCGGCTCCGAGAGACCGCGGAAAAGAGCTTGCACTCGAAATACTGAGGAGCGGAAAAGCTCTCCAGAAGATGAAACAGATCATTGAAGCCCAGGGCGGTGACCCGAACATCAAATCCGATGATATACAGGTAGGACAGTACACTGCTGATATCCATGCTAATACAGACGGATATGTTATGGAGTTCGACAATAAGTGGCTAATCGAGATCGCCAGACTTGCAGGAGCTCCTAATGATAAGGGGGCTGGAATCGCGATTCACAAGAAAAGGGGAGAGCAGGTCAAAAAAGGAGATCNNGCCGATTCTTACCATATATGCTGAAAAAGAGTTCAAGCTTGATAACGCATTGACAACAGCCCAGAGAACGAATCCGATAATAGTAGAAGGCATGCTTCTCAGAAGAATTCCGGGAACTTATGGGTTCCAGTAACCCATCTTTTTCACTTTTTCGGTGGAACTTCAATGAAACCCTTTAATACCTTGTAGGGGTTTTAGCCGGGCATGAAGAGGATTGTATTACTGCGCCTGGGGCACCGCCCTGAAAGGGACAAAAGGATCACCACACATGTCGGTTTAACTGCCAGGATGCTCGGAGCTGAGGGTATGCTTCTTGCTTCTGATGACCACGGAATTGTGCAGAGCCTTGAAGACGTGGTCAGGCGCTGGGGTGGAGACTTTTACATAAAGAACAATGTTAATTTTAAGCAGGAAATAAGGAAGTGGAAAGAAGAAGGCGGAAAAGTCTGCCACCTGTCCATGTACGGGGTAAACCTGCCTGATGTCACTGACGAACTCAAAAAATGCGACAGACTCATGATCGTTGTAGGTGCAGAAAAGGTTCCACCCGAAATTTATCAACTTGCTGACTGGAATGTAGCAGTAGGCAGCCAGCCCCATTCGGAAGTTGCTGCAGTCGCAATAACAATGGATAGAATTGCTGAAGGCGAGCCGCTTAAAAAAGAGTTTCCAGGAGCTGAATTGACAATTATCCCGGCTGAAAAGGGCAAGCATGTAATCGAAAATATCAGAGAATAAAGCCGGGTCAGAGAAACAGGCTGTAAAAGCAGATTATAAATTTTCGTTTTTCCTATTTTTTTGAAAATAGGTTTATTCTTCAGACTTTCAAGCATTTAATTAGGCTTAACCCATATATTATTACGAATTTTTAGAAAAGTATTAAATATAAGTTCAACCTAGGGTAAGTGTCTACAGGCAGACCATTCCTCCTGCTAACATCAATATCTGGATTTTTCCGTTTTCGTTCCTGTCAGAAGGGGCTGACAGGCGTAATTCGTAGCGGTTCCGGAAAAATTGAGGTATGGTCCGGTTCCAGGGGTGTATGCAGGCAAACTTTTCTGGTCAGACACTTAGTTTGTCAGGCATCCCTGCCGGTTTCCTTGCTTTTTTTCTGAAAAATGGATAAATTCAAATAATAATAAAAAGTAAGGACTGATGATTCATATGGACCTGGCGCAGGAAATTAATTTATTAGCTTTATCTGCGTTTTTTTTGGCAGTCCTGACTCTGTTTTTTCATTTTCGTAAACTCAGGCTGCTTTCGCATTCTCTTAAGATATGCAACTGGATTTGCGGACTAGCCCTGAGTTCGGACAGCCCCTGGGTCAAAATGCTTGTGCTTCACCTTG
>DUIO01000050.1:4460-4636 GCA_013330315.1 Methanosarcina sp.
CCACGTTGTACGTTTTATATAGCAGAAGATTATATTTTGTCCTGATATTTATCGACTGCAGATCTCTTACCCAGGAATTTCCATCATTGAATACCTGGCTTTTCATAGCAGGAAGTATGCGGCAATGAACATAACATTAATAGGTATGGCAGGAGCGGGAAAGAGTACTATAGGCA
>DUIO01000062.1 GCA_013330315.1 Methanosarcina sp.
GTCCGTATTCACCATAATGTATTTTATAATACAGGTACTGACCCGAGTATTAACTGGGTCGGAGGTATCGTAACTAGCGGCTTTTATAATACTGTTATCGAGAACAACGTATTTGATGGGGTTTACCACGCTGCTGTCGTCCTTATGTACCCTACGGGCTATTCTACGGACCTTTCTCCGAAAGGCACCGGTTATACGACCGTTGTGCGCAATAACATCATCACAAATACTGAAATGCGCAAGAATGCCCCTTCAGGGACAGGGTTCGGAGTTATTAATTACCTGCCCGAGACTCACCGCTTAGTACTCGAATATAACTGTTTTTATAACAATACGGCAGGAGACTATAAAAACGCAACTTCGACAACTGATATTTATTCAAACCCGCTTTTCGCGGACAGAAAAAACCATGACTATCACCTGAGATCGGCTGGAGGAAGATGGAATGGAGAAATATGGGTAAAAGATCTCCAGAGTTCGCCATGTATTGATGCAGGGCAGCCGTCCTCGGATTACTCAAAAGAACCTGAAGATAACGGAGACAAGATTAACATAGGAAGGTACGGAAACACTATATATGCGTCCCGCTCGGGAACTCTCCCTGTACCACCCGATGAAACCATATCTCCGGAGCCTTCGGTTTCTGAGATATACGATAACCGTCTTCGGGAGGCTTCTCCCTCCACAGTCTATAAAGACTCAGCCTTTGTTGATGTTGGAGGGATGAGCAACTCCAGATACAGGGATGTAATGTTGTTTAATCTCAGCGAATATACAGGCTCGACTGACATTACCAATGCTACTCTTTCCCTTTACTGGTATTATCCTTCAGGAACTTCAAGGCCAAGTGATACCGTAATTGAGGTCTACAGACCTGCTTCCACATGGGATCCGGGCTATGTAAGCTGGACTAAGAAGAACAGCAGTGCAACCTGGACCAATGCAGGAGGAGATTGGTACGACAAAAACGGCAAATTGCAGGGTAGTACTCCTTATGCAACAATCACAATTAAAGGCAGTACTCTCCCTGACAACAGGTACTATGAGCTCAATGTAACAGACCTCGTAAAAGATTATGTCAGCGGCAAATATCAAAACACAGGATTCCTGATAAAGGCCCGTAATGAAACTAACAATTACGTTGCATTTTACAGCAATGAATGCGGGATTGAAAATCAGAAGCCAAAACTTAATGTGACAAAGAAAGTAGCTTCTGTAACTGTGCCTCCCACAATTGTAAATGTCACTGTTACCGGAGCAACGGATAACCGTCTTCGGGAGGCTTCTCCCTCCACGGTCTATAAAGATTCAGCCTTTATTGATGTTGGAGGGATGAGCAATACCAGATACAGGGATGTAATGTTGTTTAATCTCAGCGAATATACAGGCTCGACTGACATTACCAATGCTACTCTTTCCCTTTATTGGTATTATCCTTCAGGAACTTCNNGATTGGTACGACAAAAACGGCAAGTTGCAGGGCAATACTCCTTATGCAACAATCACAATTAAAGGCAGTACTCTCCCTGACAACAGGTACTATGAGCTCAATGTAACAGATCTCGTAAAAGAATATACAGCTGGAAAATATGAGAATACGGGATTCTTTATAAAAGCTCAAAGTGAAAGCAATAACTATATTGCATTCTACAGCAATGACTGCGGAAACAAAACTCAGTTGCCAAAGCTTCAAATAGCATACAGCAGCTAAAATGCCTAGATATCTTAAGAAATATTCTAAAAAGCAGGATATAGGATAGATTAATGCAGGATAATTAATATCCAATCTCTGCTTTTTGGAATAAATATTTTAAACTTTTCTTATATTCCTGCCTTAATTTTTATCTCTATTATTTGCTGCTGTGTATTTACCTTAGTTTATTTTATTCATTTTATCTATATATCCTCACGATCTTCTCTTTTAATCATCTTTCTTATTTCTTTTTTTCATTTCGTTTTACTTTTTTCGCTTCATTTTTTCTTATATGTTCAGAAATCTCTTTCTTGAAGTTGATTGTTGTACGTTATTAACTATTACAAAAATTTATTTTAACACAAAGGCTTTTATCCTTTGTAGAAATCTCTTATTGGGGTGAGAAGAACCTGATTTCTTCAAAAGAGGATGCTGTCCAAATAAGTTAAAAGTTCACGGTGAGAATAACTTTATATCTGTCGGTTTCGAATTCAGGATATCTTCCTGGTAAAAATTTTCCTCTAGCTATAAATTATTGTGTCCATGTTATAAGGATAAAGTTAACACTGAGAAGAAATATAAAATTTTCAGACTTTTCCCTTACAGTTAAAGGTGTTTTAATGACGTTAAGCCAAATCATTCCGGTTAAGAAAAAACAATTTACATACAGGTTAATACCTGAGCCGGACTATCTATCACTTTCAAAAGGATTTATATATAAAGTACTAATTAATGATCTCACTGTGTTACCGAAGAGATTTTTGCGCGACAGTTTTACAAATTCCTTTAATTAAAAACGGAAAAGTGGCAGTTCTTTTTAGGGTGATATGATGTCATATCAAAAGTTTGCAAGGGATGTAGGTTTTATAGGAATGGTCCAGATACTTACAAGCCTGAGCACCTTTTTTTTACTCCCTATTATCACGAAAACTCTTGGAGCATATGACTACGGACTCTGGGCACAGATCAATATTACAGTCTCCTTAATATCTTCTCTTGCATTGATGGGGCTTTCAATGAGTTTCGTTAGATTTTTATCTTCCGAAACGGATAAGAAAAAAATAAGGGAAGCAGTATATTCTATTCTTTTCTTTGTTACCGTATCAGGTTTTCTGGCTTCATCCGTATTATATGTATTTGCAGAACCACTTGCAACTTTCGGTTTTAAAGACCCTCAAGCAGCTTACTTTATCCAGGCAGGTTCCCTCCTGATCCTTATGAATGCAGTTGAATCCATATCTCTTTTTTACTTCAGAGTGTTCAGGCAAATTGACAAATTCTCTTATTTTACACTTTTTGAAACCTTTGGGAAACTGTTGTTTATATTGATTTTACTTAAAATGGGATATGGGCTTCTCGGAGTGATAGCCGCTACTTTAATGGTCCAGGGTCTGATTTTCTTAATTACGCTCATTACTATAATATTACAGATTGGACTATTCATACCACGGTTTACTTATATCAGAGAATATCTGCAGTTTTCTCTCCCGTTAACCCCAAACGCACTTATCAGATGGGTCACGGAGTCAAGTGACAGATATATGGTCACTTATTTCCTCGGTCTCAGCAGTGTGGGTGTTTACACCGCAGCATGTTCAATTGGAAACCTTATCCAGCTGTTTGTAAGTCCGCTTCAGCTTATTCTCTTTCCTGAGCTTTCGAAGCTATTTGATGAGGACAAGATGGATGAAGTAAGGATTTACATGTCTCATTCTCTGAGGTATTTCCTTATTATTGCTATCCCGGCGGTTTTTGGACTCTCATCCCTTGCAAAGCCTTTGCTTGGGGTTCTTACCACTCAGGATTTTATTTCCGGCTGGCTGGTAATTCCTATTATTGCTTTTGCCGGGCTTATGGCAGGAATATTCCAGATATTTGTCAATACAATGTTCCTTATTAAAGAAACGAAACCTGCCACTTATATTAATATCATTGCCGCGGTTTCAAATGTATTGATAAACCTTATTCTCATACCGTCAGTAGGCATAATCGGTGCTGCTATTTCCACTCTCGTTTCCTATTTTTTTATGGCTACATTCTGCGTGCATATCTCGTTAAAACATTTTAAACTCGATTTCTATTATCTGGACATTGCAAAAAGTATTCTATCATCCATGGCGATGTACTTTTTTGTTTCCAGTTTTGCGATCTCAGGTATACTTGAACTTTTCGAGGCAGCAGCTGCAGGCACGCTTATTTATGTCGTTGTAATGTTCCTTGTGGGAGGGTTTACTGACCATGAGATGTCCTTAATAAAAAGATATTTATTCAGGTCTGAGGCGAGCCCAAACAGCAAATGACCTTCCTTCTCCTGATACGAAATAAATATAACTTAGCTTGCCCTGAGTTTTAAATAGACCCCACAAATTCTCAGGTTATTGCTTCATATGATATTTCAGTTGATCAAAGAAGCTTTCTGGTTGCTTCTTTAAGCATATCCATGCTGTCCTTCAAAAATGGTTTTATGTCTTTTCTATCGTAGACTGCAAAATAAGTTTTATCTGATTCTATAATATTCTTTAAAAAAGTCCTTACATATCTCTTTTGCATTATCAGATTCCTTATTTCATGTTTCAGGTACAAAAAGTGGATAATCTTATTTTTCATCTGTACCTGTGGATTTACTTTTTCTCCCAATGCATCCAGGTATTGCGAGTAATGCAAGTTTACTCCGGAAAGGTTCCCTACCCTGTGCCACATCATCGAACGAAGGTTTATCTCCATAAGCTTGTATTTTTTGTCCCTTGCATCATATTTAAACTCAGGCTGTGCAATTCCTTTTATATTCATACCGTTCAGGAGAAGTCTTCCCTGCAAAAGCACTTCTTCAGATCCTTCATTTGAAGCAGCTGAAAATACTCCGAAATTGTCAGGGTATTGAGATAATTTCTTTCCGGTCCATTCATTAAGAATTTTGCCTTTCTGATCTCTATATCCTATGTAAGCATATATGCAGCTCCCGTTTCCGGGAATAACCTCTGAAGCCAGGAATTTAATCCCAGATTCCAGGTAGCCTTCGATTTCTTTCTTTATTTCTTCCAGGTCCTCGGGATTGTCTATTTCCCTATTTCTAAAAACTTTCCTTTTGAGGTCTTCTCTTTTGCTTGGTTTCAACAGAATAGGAAACTGGATAGTTTCGATATTTTCCATATCCTCTTTTTTCTGAAGAAGAACTGTTTTAGGATATGGCACTCCAAGTTTTTCACAATAAGAGTACTGGATATATTTATCGAGGCAGGTAGTTAGGTTTTCATAATTAAAGGGTAAAAAGCAAAAGGAATGGATTTCAGAATAAATAATGTGCAGATTTTCTAACTGCAAGTCATCAGTAGGAAATATGATTATTTTTCTGTACTCTTTATGAAGCTCCTCAATTTCCCTATAAAGATTTTCCGGAGTTTTATCAATAAGCACAAACTTCTTTACTTTATTACTATAAGAAGCAAGTTCTCTGGAATATCCAAAAAGAACAATTTCTTCTATTTTTTTCTCGTATAATTCCTGAATAATTGAATATCCATTGACATATCCGCCCAGGACAAGCGCACAGTCATCTTTCTTCATATAATCC
Source organism: Methanosarcina sp. (assembly GCA_013330315.1). Classification (GTDB taxonomy): domain Archaea; phylum Halobacteriota; class Methanosarcinia; order Methanosarcinales; family Methanosarcinaceae; genus Methanosarcina; species Methanosarcina sp8098u. The sequence continues at coordinate 5,265 of DUIO01000062.1, forward strand.
TCTTTTATCTTGAGTTTAGAATTTTGAATTTTTTCCTCTTCTCAGTGTTAACTATTAGTATATATGTATCATGTATATAATGGCATGAGTATCCTATCTGCTTACCTCTTCTCTTCGAATAGAACAAATTCTATACAATAAATTTTATTCCGGGCAAATTTATCCTTTTTCTTTCTGGATTTGTAATTTGCTTTCTAATCGTGATTACATACTCAGACCAGAATACCAGATGCGAGAGGATTGGAGTAACTGTAATAGTGGAAAAAGTAACTATAGAAAATCGTTTAAAATTGGGGCTTGAATGCATATTGGGATTTTAAAAAGAAAAGTGAGGAAGAAGGTTTAATTAGGCACTACGAATGACAATATCTGTTCTCAGTATATTATTTGTTTTCTGCAAGTAGTATTCTGGCTGTTTCTCTTACACTTGTCTCTGATGTATAAGCAGGTTTCCAGCCTATAGATTTTAATTTTTCAATATCGAGCCTCATCTTCGGTACATCGCCTTTCCAGCCCCTGCTCCCTCCGGTATATGTGAACTCCACATTCGAAAGCCCCATTTCTTCTACAACGATTTTTCCTATCCCGGTGGCGCTGATAGTATCTTCAGATCCTATATTGAAAATATTTACCTCTTCTTTACTTTTCTCGATCGCAAAAAGTATTGCGTTAACGCATTCGGATACATGCAGATAGGATTTTTCCTGCTTTCCGTCTCCGAGAATCTCGAGACTTTTGGGATTTTCCTTCAGTTTCTTTATGAAATCAACTGTAATTCCATGTGTGCTCCTGGGTCCTACAATATTTGCAAAACGGAAAATCCATGCCTGTATGTCAAAGGTATGAGAATACGAAGTAACAAGGGCTTCGCAGGCAAGCTTTGAAGCTCCATAGAGGGATATGGGTATAAGAGGACCATAGTCTTCCGGAGTGGGCATAACTTTCGCTTCTCCGTAAACTGTGGATGTGGAAGTAAATGCAATCTTTTTTGAACCGCTTTTTCTCATAGCTTCGAGAAGGTTATAGGTTGCCAGGATATTCTGGTCAAAATGGACCCTGGTATCCGAAACTCCGAGTTTGACATCAGGATTTGCAGCTACATGGCAGACCAGGTCGACTTCCTTACAGGCGTTTTCAATCGCTTCGGGGTCAAGAAGATCTCCTTTTACAAATGAAAGATCAGGATTTTCAAGCTGGTGCTCTATAAATTCCATTTTGCCGGAACTGAGGTTATCGAAAATAATAACCTTATTTCCTTTTTCTAACAAGAGGTCTACCAGGTTGCTCCCTATGAAACCGGCTCCTCCGGTTACTAGNNTTCTTTGTGGGCATTAAGATCCTCAAATAATCTTCTTCTCAGTATTAATATTTTGTAGTACTTCAGCAAATCCTGTAATTCTTTGGTTTTTTTGAGGCTTTCTTAAGTTCTTATAAAATGAGGGAAAAATTAAAGATAATGGGTGAAAATTACTTTAACTTAGAAAGACACATCTTTACTAAATTTTTCTTTCTATTGGAGAGTTAACCTTGACTATTAAAAAAGCACTCATACCGGCAGCCGGTCTTGGGACCCGCTTTCTGCCTGCCACCAAATCAATGCCAAAAGAGATGCTTCCTATTATTGACACACCTGTTATTCAGTATGTAGTAGAGGAAGCTATTGCCTCGGGTATTGAAGACATCATCATTATCACAGGCAGAGGCAAAAGAGCAATTGAAGACTATTTCGACGATTCGCCCGAGCTTGAGATGCACCTTGCAAAAAAGCATAATACGGAGCTCCTTAAACTGGTCCGGGATGTCTCCTCTCTTGTTGACATTCACTATATACGCCAGAAGGAACCCAACGGACTTGGAGATGCAGTCCTCAGGGCAGAGAACCATATAGGAGACGAACCTTTTGCAGTGCTTCTCGGGGATGATATTATTGTCAACGATAAACCCTGCACTGCTCAGCTTATTGAGAACTTTGAGAAATACGGAAGGTCAACAATAGCAGTTGAAGAAGTGCCTTATGAAAAACTGAACAGCTACGGGATTATAAAGGGAAGGACTCTTGATGATTCCCTGTATGTTCTTGAAGATATAGTCGAAAAACCGGCACCTGAAGACGCTCCATCCAATATAGGGGCTATAGGGCGCTATGTATTCACGCCTGAGATTTTTGACTGCATAAAACAAGCAGGAAGAGGTGTCGGAAGTGAAATACAGCTTACCGACGGGATCAGGCTTCTGAACAAGTCGCAGATGATATACGCCTGCAGGTTCAAAGGAAAGAGATTCGACACCGGAGATCGGCTTGGATATGTAAAGTCCATAGTAGATTTTGCTCTTCAAAACGAAAGTCTCAGAGATGATGTACTCGAGTATCTGCGGGAGATTCTCACTCTGAATAAGCTTCCCGTGGAAAAAGATCAGGTATATAAGACCTGTGTGGATTCCGGCAATGAGACATCAAATAAGATAAGTCCTAATAAAATAAATTGAAGTTGTACAGATAACTGAAATTGTACGGATAACTGAAATTGTACGGATAACTGAAATTGTACGGATAACTGAAATTGTACGGATAATTGAAATTTTACGGATAACTGGAATTGTACAAATATATGGGGGAAGTATTCTGCTGGCTTTTACCAGCAGAGACCTTCATAATCAATGTCTTTTGCTTTGATCACCCGTCTTCCGTCAATGACTATTTTTCTTTTCATACCCTGAAACTCAGAGTTAAGGTTCCTGAATTCGTCCCACTCGGTCATTACGAGACAGGCATCCGCATCTCTAAGTGCATCTGAGGCTGTACTGAAATATTCAATTGCAGGAAAGATCTTTTTCATATTCTCTGCTGCCATCGGGTCATAAGCGGATACTTTTGCCCCAAGTCTGAGAAGTTCTGCAATTACAGGAATTGATCTGGATTCTCTTATGTCATCTGTTTCATTCTTGAAGGCAAGGCCGAGAACTGCAATTTTTTTATCTGCAGGGTTCCCTATTTTCTTCTGTAATATTTCAGTCATTAGAAGGGGCTGCCTTTCATTTACGTTTATCACGGACTCCAGGAGTACAGGAGAATACCCTATTGCTTTTGCTTTTCCTATAAGTGCTTTAACGTCTTTAGGGAAACAGGACCCTCCAAAACCTGCTCCTGAGTTCAGGAATTTTGGGGAAATTCTGAAGTCCTTTCCTACGGCTTCCATGACCTCATAGGTATCGATCCCCAGCTTTTTGCAAATATTTCCTATTTCATTAGCAAAAGAGATCTTGGTTGCAAGCAGGGAGTTATTTGCGTACTTTATCATTTCTGCGGTTGCAGGACCTGTGCGAGTGACTTCACATTCAAAGTTACGGTAAAGTTCGGAAACAAGGTCTCCGGACCGCCTGTCTATTGCCCCGACTACTATTTTGTCAGGATGCATGAAGTCATATACTGCCTTTCCTTCTCTCAGGAATTCCGGATTCATGGCAACGCCGAAATTTTTTCCGGCTTTCTTGCCTGATGCCTCCTCAAGGATCGGAAGGACAAATTTTTCTGTAGTTTCAGGGACTACCGTGCTTTTTACTACCACAACATGATAGCCTTCTTTTTTCGCAAGGGCTGAGCCGACACTTGCTGCTGCTGCCCTGACAATTGAAAGGTCTATGCTCCCATCCTCTGCAGAGGGTGTCCCTACGCAGATAAAAGAAATATCTGTTTCATTGACTGCAAATTCATAATCCGTGGTAGCTATGAGCTTTTTTCCCGCATATTTTCGCAGGAGCTCTTCAAGTCCTTCTTCATAGATAGGGGGAATGCCTGCATTTATCTGCTCTGTTTTTTTCCTGTCAATATCTACGCAGATAACTTCNNAAATATTTATATAGTTTGACAGTTTATAGGTTTCTATAGTTAGAATTTAGTATATGTTGTGACAATACCTTTATCGATAAATTGGGGGATTTGTAGTGCTTTCAATGCTGGCGCTGGGTATAGAAGAACTGGCTCTGGGAAGTAATTTTCCCGGTTCAGGCATATGTTTTGTTTATACGGATTTTGGAATTCCCGTATATTACAGGGTGATAGTTCTCGGGCTGATCGCTCTTCTGGGGATAAAGGAAATGCTTCTGGTTTCAAGAAAAGAAGACCGTTTTTCAATAGAATCTATTGAAATGGGAATATACCCGCTGTTAATATGTTTTGTCGCCAGTTTCCTCTTTGCAGGCATGGAAATTATTTTTATAGGGTTAGCACCCTGAACATTTCAATTCTTTTTATTTTCATGATTTTCTACTTTTATTTTTTAGATATGTTAGTTACGATCGGATATCAAAATGTAATAAACAGTTTACTAAACAGGTTATTTCCGCGTTTATGGGATTGAAAATATCAAAATTAACCCTACTTTCGGGGTCTTATATATTTTAGTTCAGAATCTTACTTCCCAAAACTATTTATTTATAGACTATTTATCTTCTATGCATAATAGTATTTGTTAGTGATCCTATCATAATCAAAAATTTAAGTTTAAGGAGGGGCTGTCATGGGGTGGGGCTATACCCGGGGGGCTGTTGCCGCCATCCTGTTGTCAGTAGCAGGGTGATTTAAGGGCCGTTAAGTCTGACAGTAAGGTTCGGAAAAAAGGAATTTAGGAAGAACCAGGGTTTAACAGACTGCTTCCTTACGATGAATAAAAGTAGGTGAAGCAAGAAGACTTCCTGATTTCTTAATTGTGCCTGATTTATTATCGGGCTGACATTTAATTGTTTCTTACTTCCTTTACCGCTGCCCTCTGCAAGAAAACTGCTCTTTCCCTGAGAATATACACTTATAAGCGGGGATCAGTTAGGGAGTGAAAACCTTGAGGGTCATTGTTGATATAGGGCATCCTGCCCATGTTCATTTTTTTAAAAATACTATATGGAACCTTGAAAAAAAAGGACACCAGGTTATGGTTGTCTCAAGAGACAAAGACGTTGTAATCGAATTACTGGATGCTTATAAAATCCCGCATATAGTTTTAAGCAAGGTAAAAAAGGGTAAAGTTCACCTGTTTGAAGAATGGTTCGTAAGGGAGATCAAACTCTATTCATTAGCCCGGCGGTTTAATCCGGACCTTATTATGGGAATTCTTTCCCCTCCCGTTGCTCATGTTGCATGGGCGATGGGGAAAAAATCAATAATCTTTAATGACACCGAACATGCAGAAATAGCTCAAAAAATGACGTATCCTTTCTGTAATGTTATCTGTACACCTACGTCTTTTAAAAAAGATGCAGGAAAAAAACAGGTCAGATACAGAGGTTATCATGAACTGGCATACCTTCATCCGGCTTATTTCTCCCCGAATCCAGAGGTCTTAAAGGAACTCGGTGTGGAGATGGGTGAGCCTTTCATAGTCTTGCGCTTTATTTCATGGGGCGCACACCATGACGTAGGGCAGCACGGGATCAGTAATAAACTGGCTCTTGTCCAGGAACTCGAAAAATTCGGGAAGGTCTTCATTTCTTCTGAAGGGGAAATGGCAGAAGAATTTGACCGCTATAGAATTCGGGTTCCTTCTGAAAAGATCCACAGTCTTCTCTATTATGCTACCCTAACAATGGGTGAAGGAGCAACCATGGCTGTCGAAAGTGCGCTCCTTGGAACCCCGTCTATCTATGTTTCCTCTCTTGCAGGAACTATGGGGAACTTCTCGGAACTCGAAGAAAAATATGGTCTGCTCTTTAACTACAGCGACTCCGAGGCTGCCCTAAAGAAGGCCGTGGAACTGCTAAAAGACCCCGAACTTAAGAAAACCTGGAGCTTTAAGAAAGATGCCCTTCTTAAGGATAAAATCAACGTAACCGAATTCATGATAGGGCTTATAGAAAAGACGTATGGAATAAAGCAGGGGGAAAGGCAGAAAGAAAAACAAGAGGAAAAGAAAGGGGTTCTTATATCTACGGTTTCGGATGAGAGTTATGCATAATTTATTGAAGCAGAAAATAGAAATCTGGGACCTTTTTACCCGGAAAGAAGAATATCATCCAGATAAACTCGATGAACACGGGCGTTTCTTTTTCGCTGAAAACGAACTGAGGAACGCCTCCAGACCTGAGGTTTCCAGGTACTTGGTAGAAAATGGGATGAAAGTCGAATTTCCGGAAAACAGGACCTTTGCTGTATGTTTAACTCATGACATGGATGATATATATCCTCCTCTCTCTCACAGCCTGCTATCTTCAGCTCATTGCCTGAAAGATCTGGATTTCCGGGGTTCGGTAACTCAGTTTCTCTGGAAATTTCAGGGTTCTGAGCATTCTCCCTACCTCAATTTTTCCGAAATTATGGACCTTGAGGAAAGTTTTGGGGCAAAGTCTTCTTTTTACTTTATTGCTAGCAAAGAAGATCCTAAAAGGTTCAGATATGATATAGAAGACCTTGAAAGCTGTCTGGGTGAAATCCCAGATCGGGGGTGGGAGGCTGGGCTTCACGGCGGGTATTATTCATATGACAATCCTGAAGCGCTGAAGAGTGAAAAGGAAAGGCTCGAAAAGGTGCTGGGTAAAAAAGTAGTGGGTTTTCGAAACCATTATCTCAGATTTAAAACTCCCGATACCTGGGAACTCCTTGCAGATGCAGGGTTCAGCTATGATTCAACTTTCGGTTATAGCGAATCCACAGGCTTCAGGAATGGCATGTGCCACCCTTTCAAGCCGTATAACTTGAATGAGGATCGCGAGATAAACATTCTGGAGATTCCGCTTACTGTGATGGATGTCGCTCTTTTCAAGGCTTCAAGTTCTTTTGAAGAAGCCTGGAAAAATATAAAGGATCTGATAGATACTACAGCAAGGTTTAATGGCGTTATTACTTTTCTCTGGCATAATTTCGTTTTCGGCTGCAGTTTCCGAAAAGACTGGATCAAACTTTACGAGAAAGCACTTCAGTACTGTTCTGACGGGGGAGCATGGATTACAAGCGGGGAAGATATTTACAGGTGGTGGGAAGATGAATTCCGATTCTAAAAGAAAATACCTGCTGATTACACCTGCAAGGAATGAAGAGATAAACCTGCCTGAAGTTTCCAAATCTGTAGCAGGGCAGAAAGTAACACCTGCAATCTGGATCATAGTGGACGACGGGAGTACTGATAATACTCCACAAATTCTTGAGGGCCTGAAATCAAGATACCCCTGGATCCAGAGCATAAGGCTACCTCCCAGACCAAGGGACATAACCTTTCACTACAGCTACGTCTGCAAACAGGGATTTGATTATGCACTGGAATATTGCAGGGAAAATGGTATTGAATACGAGTACATAGGTCTTCTTGATGCCGATACCATACTCGAAGAAAACTATTTCGGAAAATTAATGGATGAATTTGAAAAGGATCCTTCGCTTGGAATTGCAAGCGGAGGAGTTTACTATGAAATAGACGGCAAGCTTTCGCGAGAAGTCTCAGATAAAAACTTGCCTCGCGGTACTGGCAGGCTCTGGAGGAAAACCTGTTTCATCGAAACCGAAGGCTATCAGGTAGAACCTTCTCCCGACTCTATTTCCAACACCAAAGCTGTCATGAGGGGCTGGCAGTTAAGGCAATATGTAAACATAGTTGAAATCCAGACACGAAAAACAAGCGCTGGAGAAGGGCTCTGGAAAGGATACGTCAAGAATGGATGGATGGCTTTTTATGTGGATAAAAGCCTGCCTATGGTCCTGTTTAATACGCTCTATTTCTCTCTGAAATCTCCCTATTACACAGGTATTGCATATCTCTACGGATATCTCAATTCGGCCATTAAAAGAGAGAAAAAAATTCACGATATGGAAATAAGAGCCTATTACAGAAGCCAGGGTCTGGGATTTTTGTTTTCAAGAGTCTCGGGAGTTTTAAGTCGCGATTCTACAGAACCCAAGCAGGGAGAGCAATGAACAACTTAAAATATTTTAAGGAATTACATAATTGAGGGTGATGGTATGAAGATGCTCTTTCTGGATATCGTATGGCCTCTTTACCTGGCTGACGGTTCACTTATTCACAGGCATGAGCTTGTAAGCAACCTTGCAAAGTTGGAGAACGAAGTCCATATCTTCACCACCGATAAATCCACTCTTTCTCATCTGGATAATATACGCTGCCACTACGTACGTCCCGGAAGCCTGTTAACTCTTACAATCAATTATTTCCGGAGCTCTGCAGGTCTGGTCGGCGCCGAAAAGTTCGATGTACTGTATACCAGAAATCCTAATTTCGGTCTTCTTGCAGGGCTTTTTTACCGGGGACGGTGTGAAACTCTGGTTTATGAATTAAATGGAATTCCTGAAGATGAAACCAGCCTTATCAAATCAAGAAGTGGCGAAGAAAAACCTTCACAAAAAAGAGGAACCGGAGAGCTAGCAAGATATTTTTCTTCTGCAAAATCAAGATTAAACATATTAGTCCTGAAGAAAGCTCTCGGATTTTCCGATAAAATTATTGCGGTGACTCCTGGAATAAAAGCTAACCTGGAAAGCGTTTATCGAATTCCTGGAGATAAAATAACTGTAGTGCCCAATGGAGCAAACACCTCCCTTTTCAGACCGCTTGAGCAGGAAATTTGCAGAAAAGACCTGGGGTTTGACCCTGAAATTCCGTATGTCTGTTTTGTGGGAAACCTCGCTCCATGGCAGGGAGTGGAGCATCTGGTAAAGGCAGCTCCTTTAATACTTTCCAGATTTCCTGAGTGTCGTTTTCTCATTGTAGGCGACGGGGTTATGAAACATGAACTTTTAAACCTCTCACGAGAGCTCGGGATCGAAAACAGATTTATTTTCACAGGCGTTGTCCCCTACGACCGTGTGCCGGTTTACATAAATGCAAGCGATATCTGTGCTGCTCCTTTTATCCTTGCAAGAAATGCAAAAATTGGTCTCTCTCCCTTGAAACTATATGAATACATGGCCTGCGGAAAGCCGGTTGTTGCAAGCGCTATTGCCGGAGTTGCCGATGCACTTGAATCTTCGGAAGGAGGAATTTCCGTACCTCCAGAAGATCCAGAAGCCCTTGCAGAGGCTGTCTCAGAGCTGCTTCAGAATCAAAAATTGAGAGCGGGCATGGGCTCAAAAGGTTTAAGTTATGTTACTGAAAATTACAGCTGGTACAGCGTTGCGAAACAGGTAGACGGAGTTTGCAAATCAGGGCTCAAGAGCTGAATACTCGAAATAATACCCGAAATTTATCTTTCTATTAATTTATAACTCACTGAAGATACAAATTATCTATTAAACGGGGCTTAAAATGGACGAAATCGAAGTAAGAGAATTATTACCGTCTGAATACAAAGAATGGGATTTACTTGTAGAAAAAGCTCAATCCGGTACACTCTTTCACACAAGTGATTGGCTGGAAATCTGCCGAGATGTACTTTCCAGAGATATGAATATCTATGGCTGCTTCAGAAACAGCGAACTTGTGGGAGGATGCCCTATTTTCGTTAAAGATATTAAAGGTATATTGAAAGTAGCGTCCTCTACCTGTAATATGACAGACTATTGCGGTCCCCTTATAAAAGAAGGAAACAGCTCCAAAGCCAGCAAACGTATGCAGGATACACATGAGATTCTTGGGGCTCTCAGAGAATTTCTCTGCAAGCAGGGATTCGACAGTATTAACCTTACACTTGCTCCCGGACTTGAAGATGTAAGACCTTTCACCTGGAAAGGCTGGGAGTCAGCTGTACGCTACACTCATCACCTTGACCTTAAGGAAAACATAGATAGCAACCTTTCAAGGAAAATCCGGAGAGAACTTAAGAGNNGCATCTCATCTGAACCTGTATGGTAAGAAATGCACGGTTACATGGTCCTCAGCCCTTAACCCTGAATTTGGCAGAATGGGTCCCAATTCGCTTCTGTATTATAATGAGTTTCTCGACCTCAAGTCCAGAAATTTTGAATATATGAATGTAATGGCAGCAAACATCCCAAGATTTACGGACTTTATTATGGGATTTTCCCCGAAGATTGTCCCTTATTATACCGTAACTCTACGCAGTAGAAAGTATTCCCTTATGCGAACTTTATATCAGGTTACGCATGAAGACTCTGAATAATTGAAAAAATAAACTCTTTTCCGAAATTTCCGGAAACTGAATAAATTAATGTCAGATAACTCAAAGTTAACTAAATTAAAGTTAACTAAAAATTAGTGAATTAAAGATAGACAATTTATGTCAATAATTAAGTTTAATAATTAAAATCAAAAGATAGAATTAAAAACTAAGTCAGTAAATTAAAACCGAAATCGGGGCATGTTCCTGAAATCGGATTTTAATTTTTTTCTAATATTCACTGTACAGTCCTAGTCTTATTTTTCGAGCTTTGTTTTATCTTATTCTTTAATTTTTTGTTTTTCTCAGTCTTTCCCTTAGAAATCCAATAGAGCCTCCGGAATGGCTAACTTCTACTATATCTATTGCGTATAAAGAATCCTTCTATTCAGCTCCTATTTTTTACTTTCACGAGGAAAGATGAGCACATTTTTCGGAACATAGGGTCTTCACGGAAAGCTAGTATGTAATACATAACTGTTACGACCACGGCTACAAACATTATTAAGTAAAAATTCGAAGAGATTAATTCTATTATAATCAATGGGATTGAAACAACAATGCCTATAGCTGCATATTTTACCAGAACATTTATACTTTCCTTCTTGCTAATCCCTGCAAGCCCCAGCAGGTATGCATTATTCCAGAGCCAGAACACGGCGCCTGTAAAGCTGTACAGGGAAAGGGCTAATTCGGGAGTCCCGTTAGTTCCTCCTATAACCAGTGCTATTACCCTTGAAATAAGGAGAACTATACTGAAGGTGAGCCACACCTTCTGTTTTTCAAATACATTATAAAGAGTCGTGATAGGCGAAGAAAGAAAGACAAGGAATATCCAGGGGACAAGAATCTTTACATATGTGCCTGCAACACCCCATTCATCTCCGAAAGCAAATACGAAGATTTGCTCTCCAAGAATTATCAGGAGTATCATAGGGAAGAGACCTATTGAAATTAATTTATTATAAACCTCGCTAACTATAGTTTTCATATCTCCCTGGCCATTCCCGTTTTTTACTTCGCTTACCTTCTGGAAGAAGACCTGTCCTATGGCAGCGCCGACAATTCCCATTGGCAGGTTTACCACCTGGTTCGCAAGTGAAAAATGCCCTACAACCGAGGTGCTATAAAAGAATGCGAGCATAAAAGCAGGAACCTGTGGAGAAATAGTGTTAGCGATTGATGACCAGAAGCTGAATAAGGGAAAATCTTTATATTGAACAGCCAGTTCTTTCATTCTCTTTATTGATACCTTTTTGAAGACCTGGATATCTTTTTTTACGCCCTTAAGCATGAAGAGGTCTGCAAATGCAAATCCTGCAATATACCCTCCTATCAGTCCGAAGGGGGTAACACTTGACCTGGCAAACCCTATTTGAAGTATTTTCGTTGATAAGGTGTTTGAAACTCTGGATCCTGCAATGACTCCGAACCGGGTTTTTCTTGAAAGCCAGTAATTTTGTACAAAAAACATCCCATTAAGGAATATTATTAGTGGAAGAAGAGGCAGGTATACTGAAATTCCGGGGGTATTAAAAATTTTGTCTATGTTCACCGGCATAAATAATATTAAGATACCTGTTAATAGAGATGTAAAAATTACCAGTACAGCACATAAAGAGGTGACGTTTGCAGCGTCTTCCTCTGTTTTTGGCAGCATGATTGCAAGTTGATACGAAAAAGTAGAAACTATCACAAGTATGCCTGAGATTGACATGAATAGCTGAAAAATTCCAAAATCATCCGGGTTATAAATTCTTGTGATTATGGGTATGAGAAGTATACTCAGAACCTGTGAAGCAACACTTCCAGATACAAGTTTCAATACATTCGTTATAAAGTTTGACATGGGGTTTCCAACTTTGAAATATACTGATTCAGTCTTATTCGTGAATAGGGTTTTCACTCAAGCGATTTATATAATAGTTTCCGATGAATTTTGATTTTCACACTTTTCTGTTTTCTTTAATATAGGCAAGTACTTCTGCATTATCATATACCCTTTCATATTCAGGAGCTTCAAAACTATTGAAAAACTCTACTGGCAATGGCTTGATTATATTTACCCCATATCTATTCGGATCATTTATTGATACCGGTTCCGTAAGGGCTGACCTTCTCAGCAATATCATGCGATCGTCACTTATTTCTCTCGAGTCTATCTGGTTTGTGTCGAAATAAGTGGCATTATTTACATCATATCCCGGATCCCTGTAGAAAATACAGCTGTCGTAAGGAGCGTCCATCAGAATGTTTCCCGAATAAACGCCAGTTAAGGTTTTTACAGGTTGGATTTCAATATTTTT
>DUIO01000116.1 GCA_013330315.1 Methanosarcina sp.
AATCCTCTTTCTGTTATATGAATATTGATTCGGGTTTTCTCCGGGAAATTCCGGCATCCTGAGAACATTCCAGCATCCTGCAGGATAATTACCCTACCTGAAAGGGAAAAAGCATCCGGAAGCAAGACCAGCTGACGTTAAACAGATGGCAGTTAACAAATAATATTTAAGCAAGTTGTTAAAGTTGAGAGTTAAACAAGTAATGAAAACGAATACAGATTGGAAGACCCTGTATAAAATTGTATCATAAATAATCCTGTGAAAAGTCTGCAGTCTGACCCGGGGTTTCTACTGTTTTCCAGCATGGAGAGAAGCCTTGAAGAAACATTATGCATTGGAAACCACCCTTAAGAACAGCGCTTACCGGAAACATTTCACGGAAGAAAGAATTATATCCTCTTCTCCTGCAAGTTTCAGAGCTTTCGATAGCCCTTCCGGAAGGCTGCCTGCATAAGAAACATTTCTGGCAGCCACTGCCTGCATCCTTTCTCCGACCAGTATGATATGCCTGCACTTTGTACCGAATTTTTCTATAAAGCCCCTCACAGACGCAGGAGGCAGCCCTTCACAGACCTGGGAGGCTTCTTCTCCGAGGATGAGGATTATATTTCCTTTTTTTTCGTCCTTTTTCTTCAGGAGAGCATATTCAAGGGCTTTTTCCGCAGAAAGGATATCCATTCCGGAATTTGAATTGTCGATCAGGGCAACCCCATTGAGCTCTTTCTCCTGCATCCTGCCTGAAAGCCCCCTGAACTGCTCGAGAACGGAAACAATATCCTTTACCTTAACCCCAAGTTCAAGAGCCGCAGAGGAAGCTGCAACAAAAGCTGTCCTGTATGCCGAACTGTTATATCCGGGGAGCAGAGAAGCTGAAAAGACCTCTTCCCCTCTGCAGAGAAAATGCATGGTAAAGCCTGAAATTTCGGAAGGACTTGACGGTTTTTCGGTTTCGAGAACAAAGTCTGGCACTTCAGGAACCTCAGAAATCCCGGAAGCCTTTACACCGGTGTCTGCATAAAACGGATCCTTAAAGGTGAGAACCCTTGCCTTAATTTCCTTTGAAGCATTAAGGGCTTTTTCTGCTCCGGCATTGATAAGAAGGGTACTCCCGGGCTTTGCATTCAGAATAAGCTGGAGTTTTGCATCACTTGCAAGTTCAGTATTATTTGCAATCCCGTAATCAGGGGAAAGAGTTGTCAGGATCCCTAAGTCTGCTGTACCCGTGCCTCCGATAGAGATTTCAAATATAAAAAATTCAGTCCTGATCCCGGCCTCAAAGATTTTTTCAACGGCTATCAGGATACTCCCCGGAGTAATGCTCAGCCCTCTGTAAATAAGAGAAGGGACCCCGTCTTTCCAGGCTTCAAGCCCGCGGGAAGTATGGAGCACGACCTCGAACCTGCGGGAGAGCATGTCAGCAAGCAGGGATGCAGTACTCGTCTTTGCTTTTACGCCCGTAACCTCAACTATTTTCATGCCGGAAAGCCCGGGATCTTCTTTGAGGATTTCCCCTACGATTTCATGGTGGGAAATAATTTTCTTTCCTGCTGCCCTGGCTTCTGCCAGCATGGAATAAGCAGGATCCAGATGTACAGGCGCTACCAGAAAATCAAATTCGGAAATAGGAATGGGAGCTTTTGAACAGCGGATGCCGTATTTCTCCTCAAGCTCCGCAAGCGGCTCCGGACCCACGGTCCCGTAGACGTCCACCCCGGACACATCATTTCCGAGGGCTGCAAGCTTTTTTGCGATTGGAATGCCGCCGTGCGTAAGGTCGAGCACGGCAAACTTCTTCCCCAGCAGGCCCATAATAAAAAACCGGACCCGAACCTTCAAAGCGTCTACAGGGACTCCTGGACCCTCTTAAAGACGAGGTCAGCAATGAGCTCATCTGCACCGAGCGGCTTTGCATAGCAAAGAGGAACCTTCTTTCCATCGATTTCAATGGTTCCGTAGCCGTCTTTGTCAAGGCTCAGGATTTCAGGAATATCCTTTGTAATGTGGACACCCGATGCCAGGAAAACAGGTACAGCTGCAATTTTTGTTACTCCCGTGCCTGAAAAACCTGCAATTGCTTCTTCAAGGGTAGGTTCGCTGTTTTCCATAAACCCTGCTCTGACAATAACATCAGTATGCTTCTGTGCGATATAATCCGCGATCTGGCTAACTACTTCCTTGTTGTAAGGCAATTTGCTCCCATGGCCGATAGCCAGGATTCCGAGTTTTTCTGTCATTTTTAAAACCTCTTCTAATTTTAAGCTCAACCTTATTCAGAAAACTGTTTAACACAATTATTCTAATTTGTAACATCAAAGAGTTTAACATAGTTAGGATTTATCTGATATAACCTCTTCGTTTCTAAAGTTCAGATGTCTTAATTCCTTAAAGAAGTCTGCCGGCACTGTTTTACAGAATAAAAAAGAGGGAGGTTTTGAATGCGGATAGGCTGGGAATAGAATAGAGCTTGAGTTTTGCCGCTCTTAATAAGGAAAGATGATACAGGCAACTCAAATTTTTTGTGCGCTGCTGAAAATATTAACAGTAAACTATTTAAATAATATAGAAAAGTTGATATCGATGAAAATCCATAGAGTTTCAGTAAGTTAAAGTAGAGAATTTCTTCAAAATAACTTAGTAAGATCTTACTGAGCCTTCTGGAAAACCAGTAAATGGAATATTATGAATTTACGATATGCTTCGAATTTTTTTGGATATGCTGATTGTAAAAGTTAATGGTTACGACGCTTTTTAGACAGGCTCTAAGTCAAACAGGTCAAGGGGGAAACCTATTGAAAAGCTTAAAAGCTGTTATGATAACAGTTACTACTACTGTTTTATTTTTGATATTGAGCATTTCTGTAGTTTCTGCAGCGAATATTGTGATTGATAAGCAGTCCGGACCAGCTGGACCGGATATTTTTCATACACCTGATTATGCAAACGATTCTGCTTGTATTCAGGCAGCACTGGACTACTCAAAGAGCGGGGATACAATAACTATCCGCGCAGGAGACTATTATATTACAAAGGAAATATCTCAGGCAAATAAAAGCCTTAACATAATAGGCGAAGGAAAAGTGACTCTTTACATCAGGACTCCTGACAGAGGATTAGCGCAGGAAGTGAACAATGAGATTCTTTTCAACGGATCTCTGATTGCAGATAAGAGCCTTTATGCTGATGCTAATAAAGGTTCGTCTCAGCTGGTCTTAACTGACGCTTCGGGAGTTCGCTCGAACGATTTGATTAAAATTTGGAAAAATGTTCAGTGGTGTCCTCTCAATTATCCGGATAATTATCCTGATCAAATGACAGGAGAAATGTATGCTATTAAAAATGTAAGCGGAAATGTAATCACTTTAAATCAAGCCCTTCTTAGAGACTACCGCCTGTCAGAGACTGTACATGTAGAAGTATACAGACCTGTCCAGATCCATATAAAGAATATAAGGATACAGGATACGGGTGCGGCGATGTTCCATCACGGACTGGTTATGAGGTATTGCAGTAACAGTTCCGTCACCAACTCATGGTTCAATAACAGCGGATTTGGTGCTGTTTGTCTATATTCCTGTTTTAATGTAAGTGTAAAAGACAATGAAATTTATAATTCACTTTATCCCGGAAGCGGATACGGCGTAAATGTGGCCAGTGGTACTGCTCTTGTCAATATAGACAATAACCACATCGAGAATTGCAGACACGCTGTAACAGGCAATTCGGATGAACGTAAATCTTTAAATCGAGACGTTTTTATCACCAATAACACATTGATAGGGGCAAGTATTATTGGTTCCAATGTTGTTGATGCTCACGCTGATACCATTAATTTTGTCGTAACCGGGAATAAAATATATCCTCAGGTAACACCCGATACTCTCTACTACTGCGAACTTTACAATTACCGGTACATACAGGAACTACCTTATTATTTTGCATTTTCTGATGGCACGTTACAATCCGTTTTCTCTAACAATGAAGTCTTTGGCGGATTTGGAGGAATATTTGAACGCGGAGCCGTTGGCAACGGGGTGCATGTCTATGAAAATAACACGTTTAATGACATGGTAGGTAATATGTATGAAGGAGGAAACGGGACCGATGACACACTTATAATCAGAAATAATATTCAAAAAGGCGGGAAGCACGGAGTTGTTTTCCCATTTTACGGGAGTGTCAGGAATATATTAATTAGTGAAAATACTTTCAGTAACCTTTCACAGCAAGGAGTGTATCAGAAGTTTCTAATAAACGGGGTAAACCTGAATGTTTCCGGCAACACCTTCTCAAATATACGACTTGATGGGATATACATAGATGGCAACTCCTTCAAAAATGGGGCAGTGAAAATAAAAGATAATACCCTGATAAATGTGAATACAACGAATTCCTCTTCCGGAATTATAATCAAAAATGTTCAAAACGCTGAAATCAGCGGAAATCAGATATCCGAAGGCCAGACACCTGAAGTTCCTGTTGCTGCTTTTTTGACATATCCGACTTCAGGGTACTCACCTCTGACAGTAAAGTTTACTGACCTGAGTACGAATTCGCCTACCGCATGGAACTGGAATTTTGGAGACGGAACAATAAATTCAACGCTCCAGAACCCGACTCACACATACTCAACAGCAGGAAATTATACAGT
>DUIO01000083.1 GCA_013330315.1 Methanosarcina sp.
GCTTTCAGGTACGCAAACCACGACCTCGGGCATGCCATTGCCGCCCTAACTTTTGCTGCCGCAGGGCTTGGCTGGAGAACATGCCATCTTACAGATATGAGTTCGGAAAACATAGCAAAAATTCTGGGTATTTCAGGAAGGAAGGAACCTGAAAAAGAGGAGCCTGCCTGCTTGCTTGCAGTTTATCCTGCCGGAAAGGAGTGCTCATCAGGTAAGGTCTCTTCATCTTCACTTCCTGATTTTGAAAAGCTGTTCTGGAGTGGAGTCCCTAACCGCTTGAGTCCTGCACACGTTGAGTGGATTGACATTGAAAAGGTTGCTTCAATAACTAAAAAAGAGGAAACCGAATATTTTAAAGAGCAAAGGCATGAATCAAAGCCTGAAAGGCGAGTTTCAGGTTTGTCAGGGTCGGTTTCCGGTCACAGAATTCATCCTGATACGGAGCCAGTATCTTTACGTAGTGTAATTCACAGGCGGAGGAGTGCCATAGAAATGAATAATAGTGACTACATGGACGAAGATAGTTTCTACGGCATGCTTCGGAAAACTCTTCCGGATAAAAACCCTATTTTCCATACGCTTGCTTTTGGGCCCTTTGCTCATCTGCTGCTCTTTGTGAACAGGGTAAAAGGACTCCTTCCGGGCCTTTACATCCTCCCCAGAAAGCACGGGGAAAAAGAAGAATTAAAAGACACTTTCAGATCGGATTTCCTGTGGGAAAAGCCTGAAAACTGTCCTTATGATCTTGAGCTTTACATGCTTGTCGAAGAGACCCTTTATGACTTTGCAGCTCAGCTCTCATGTGGACAGAGAAAAGCAGCAGATGCCTGTTTCACCGCCTGTATGATTTCCGAGTTTGAAGAGCCTTTGAAAGCATTCGGTCCCTGGATGTACCCTTATCTTTTCTGGGAATGTGGGATTCTGGGTCAGCTCCTTTATCTTGAAGCAGAAGCCCGCGGTTTCAGGGGCTGTGGGATAGGGTGCTTCTTCGACAACCCTTTACACGAAACTCTGGGGCTTAAAGGGTTTGAATATCAGGACCTCTACCACTTTGCAGTGGGGTCTCCCCTTGAGGAAATCGGTGTTGCAACCTTCCCTGCTTATATGTATTAATAGAGTAATCTTTGCGTTTTTTTACTGTCTTGCAGTCTTAATTCATTATTTTTTCCTATCTCTTCTGAGAGCTGCCCTTCTAACAAATCCGGGCNNAGTACAGGATGAGGTCCTGGTCAATTACATCGTCTTCCGGGTACTGGGGGTAAACTTTGAACTGCCGGATTACTTTCTCAAGCCTGGTTTTTGGAGATTTTACAACTACGGGAAAATGGCAGTAAGAAAGCGGAATGAATGGACCTTTTTTATATACAGCATCCCGCAGGAAACCGTCTGCATCAAGCACCATTACAGGCTCATCCGCAGGGTTTGTAATGATTACCCATTTTTTCCCCGAAGCTTCTATTTTCTGCAAAAAAGGATCTGAGGGTTCCCTGCTGAAGGCAGGAAAAACAGGGCGGTTATTTTCTACAGGTAAAGAGATAATGCTCCTGGAGTCTATTATGGACCCTTCGTCAGATATGCTGACATCATCTATGGAAAGAAAATTCAGAGCTCCTATTCCTTCAAAAGTCCCGATATCGGTCTTTCCTGACTCGATATGTTTTTCGAGCATAATTCTCATTGCCTGTTCCCTGAAAAGCTCGAGTTTTTCCCTGCCCAGCCACCAGTCAAGGATAAGCGCTGTAGGCTTTGCCACCGGATAGAGCAACATCTGATAAAAACGGACAAGAGGTGTCAGTTTTGCCCCAAGCGCAAGTGCGTTCCTGGAAAAGTAGGCCTGCGGCGCAATCTCTCCAAAACAGGTAATACCAACGGTAGAGAAGAGAAAAGCCGAAGTTCCTGCCATCACAGAATCGGTAAGCAGGGCAATAAGGACGTTTATTCCTACGTTTCCCCAGAGCATAGTCGTAAGCAAGAAATTGGAGTCTCGTCGGAGCTGCAATATCTTAACTGCATTTTTATTATTGGCTTCGGCCTCAATTTCAAGCCTGAGCCTCCCAAGACCGAAAATACCAATAGTCAGCCCTGAAAAAATAGCAGACTGTGTCAGGCAAAGCACAATCAGTATCCAAGTAATGATTTCATTCATTGTAAGTCTATAACCTCTATGCTATCCGTATACACCTATCGAATCCTTAACCAATTAATATCTTATATACTTAATCTCATTATCCAAGGATTAGTTTTTATCGATCAGGATTTACAGGAAGAAGCGTAAAACCCATTAAATCTTCAGATTTAGCGAGATATAAGTGTTAACTTACAAACTGCTAACCTTTTCTAATTCTGGATATTTACATATTTTGAAAGTCCTGTATTATACATATAATGTCACCATGACTAAAATGCAAAAACCATGCTGAGGAGTTGGATAACAGGATATCGTAACTCGTGAAGGGTCGCGAGTAAGGTGGGGAAAGCCGTTAGATAATGTTCGTCTCAAGTACAATCTCACATTCATAGATTCTATTTCACTCTAGGAACGAGAAGCTAGAGCCTGTATGACCTGTCAACACTGGTTGGAAGGATAACTCAGGAAGCCAGTTATATCCAGAGATTTAGCAGGTAGTCTACTAACCTGGATTTTTTATAAGCTAGTTTTATGTCTGTTTTTTCTTTCTTGTTATAGCCACTGATGTTATAGCTATCGATCTACTGATATTATAGGTAATGATATTATGGCTATTGATACTGATATTATAGATACTGATATTATGGCTATTGATACTATAGTTGCGACATTATGATTGCAGAAAATAGTTCTAAACTGTTAATTTGATAAGTGCAGAAATTGAAAAATAGGTAACATATATACTATATAGCATATATAAGATCCAGCCTGCATATCATGTTTTTGTCTGGAGCAGTAACATGATGAATAGCTCATAAATAAGTATATCTTGGTAATTTATAAGCTTTGAAAGATGTTTCTTATAAATGTTGTTTTATGGTGGGACGTATTGTAGTTGCGAAAAATAACCATAATATAGTACGATATTATATAATATAGTAATATATCAAATATTATAGTAAGACCTTCTATAATATATAATGATATTCTATAATATAGTATGGTACTCAATAATATAGCAAGTCATTTCTTAACTTAGAAAATTATTTCTTAATATAGTAAGTTATTTCATAATATAACAAGTCATTTCATAATATAGTAAGTTATTATAGCGTAAAGGCTTGATTCAACTTTTTTTTTAACTGAAGGAATATGAATCTTATGGGATTTTAAAAAACTCTCGTTTTTGTGTGCGAATTTATAGTAAAACAGCCAACTCTTGAATTAAAACTATTTATCTTCGAAGTTTTTGATAAATCTGGTACGGAACTCCAAATAAACATAAGTTTTTGGTGTCCCGTAAGATATTAGAAAAAATCAGCGTGAAGAATGTCGATTTCTCGTGTATGGATTCATCTCATGTGAAAATCATTATTGAATCCAGTCTCGCAGTGCCTACTTTTGTCCAGTAACTGCAAACGTCACAGTACTGAGTCTCCCCATCTGAGCGCAATTTCAGTTTAGCGTTACATTTTGGACATATTTTTAGATGTTTCATAAACATAAACCTCGTGAATTTATTTTTTAATTTGGTAAATATTCGGAATGTATAATGTAAGAAGAAACCCGGAGGTTTCGGATCCTTACCGTATCCCCCAATACCGTCCCTTCGATTCCAGTCTATGCTCCCCCAAGCATTTCGGATTCGAAGAAATGATCAGCGGCCTCCAGGAGATTCTTTATTTCTGATGATACCCCAATTCT
>DUIO01000048.1 GCA_013330315.1 Methanosarcina sp.
TGGGCAGCAATAGGTTCGAGTTCGTCTTCCTGGAGTTCCGGATAGCCGTCTTTATCCTGAATAACCTCGATCCCGAAGGTGTTGAGGATATCCCTTACTTCGGCAAATTTTCCTTTATTTCCTGTAACAAAAACGATCTTATGCATAGCGAGCCCTCTTTTTNNTGAATCTATAAAAGTACTTGCATACCCTTTTTCGAAAGCTTTAACCAGAGTCTCATAATCCCGGTGAGTGCTTTCAAAAGTCTGGAAAAGAACATGGACATCAACACCCCTAGCTTCCAGGCTTTTATCAAAATAAGCAAGCCCGAAATCGATAAGGTAAAGCCTTTCGCCTGCGAGCAGGAGGTTTGAGGTAGTAAGGTCTCCATGTACTATGCCTGAGCTGTGAAGCTTGCCTGCAAGCTCTCCAACCTTTTCAGAGAGTTCAGGCGTTATAAGGTATTTTACGGGAACTCCTTTAATGAACTGCATTTTAAGCTTGAATTCCTCAACATCGTATATGATTGGAGTGGGTACCCCGGCACGCCTGGCTTCAGACATAAGGCGGGCTTCCGTCCTGTTTCTTTCCCTTCTGATTCTCTCGTCTATCTCTTTATGCCTGTAAGCCTTCGGAACCCTTTCCTTAACGAGTGCCTTCTTTCCTTCAGGTCCCTCTTCAAGGTAAACAACAGCTTCAGCCCCA
The DNA here is from genome assembly GCA_013330315.1 of Methanosarcina sp. Taxonomy (GTDB): domain Archaea; phylum Halobacteriota; class Methanosarcinia; order Methanosarcinales; family Methanosarcinaceae; genus Methanosarcina; species Methanosarcina sp8098u. The sequence goes on from DUIO01000048.1 coordinate 685, forward strand.
TTATCCAGAATTTCTCCGGGCGGCATCCTGAAGAAAGTTTCAGGGGAAATCTCAGGGACCTTCTTCATTTCTTCTTCCTTTATCCATGTCACTTTAACGTCATCAGTCCTGAAGCTCGGGTTTACGCGTGAGTCCTCGATCGAGAGGATATTTCCTGACTTATACATCAGGAGCCCTGTGTATGCGATCATAGTCCCGTTATCGCCCATAAAGCGCTTTTCGGGCACATAGAATTTTGCACCTCTGGCTTCGCACATCTTGTCCAGCATCTCACGGAGCCTGGTATTTGCACCTACGCCGCCTGCAAGCAGCACTTCTTTTTTTCCTGTATGGGCAAGGGCGCGTTCTGCAACCTCGACTACCATTGCAAAAGCTGTTTCCTGGTAAGAGTAGCAGACGTCTTCCAGGGAGGCCTTTTTCAGCGCTTCACTTGCAGCCGTTGAAAGTCCGGAAAATGAGAGGTCCATTCCTTTAATCACGTAAGGAAGGGGGATATACCTCTTTGCGTCTTTTGCACACGCCTCAATTTTAGGTCCTCCGGGATGGGGCAGACCTGCTCCTCTGGCGAACTTATCAAGAGCATTTCCAAGCCCTATATCCAGAGTTTCTCCAAAGACCCTGTATCTTCCTTCCATATAGGAGATTACCTGGGAATTTGCCCCACTCACATAGAGGACAACAGGGTCCTTTGCAGGAGTTCTCCAGATCCCTATTTCTATATGGGCAATACAGTGATTGACTCCTATAAGGGGAATCCCGAGGGAAAGGGCAAGCATTCTTGCTGCTGTTGCAACGGTCCTCAGGCAGGGTCCGAGCCCGGGCCCCTGAGAAAAAGCTATGCCGTCAAGATCTGAAGTCTCTATTCCTTTTTCTTTTGCCTCCGCAAGGAGTTTTTTGATGACGCTTGCCGCATACTTTGCATGGTGCTGGGCGGCTTCCCTGGGGTGAATTCCGCCTTTTTCAGGTTTGTAAGTTTCTGTAACCTCGGCAATAATTTCTGTCTCGGTCACGATTGCGGCACTGAGGTTCCAGGCAGTGCCTTCGATTCCAAGGATGAACGTATTTTTCAAGGCTTCGGGCCTCCTTTCCAGTCCTTTTCCTGTGCTTGCTGTCACTGCCTTCGGATAATACCGGAGATGGTTATAATACTTTGCTTTTCTGATACATATCTAAAATTTTGAATCCCTCTTCTTCCGGCTTCAGAACTTGCCAAGTTTTGCTATGCTTTCCCTCATGGGTTCCGGAGAAAAAAGACTCTTTTCAAGCCTGTCAGTAAACTCTTCCAGGACAGATACGGGGATATCAAAATCCGGGGATGGCGGCGTAAGAGTCTCAAGTTCAAGCTCTTCATTTTCATTGCTGTCGGATCTGAACCCGGGAAGGACTAGAAGGGAAGACAGAAGCAGGATTGAAACTACGTATTCTTTCCAGTAAAGTGCCCATGAGGCACTGTTTGTACCTTCAGGGTAAAAAGCATGGCTTATAGTGGCTGCAGGCCAGGATATAAGAGGCAGGGTCGAAGCTGCGGGATGGGACAGCAGTATGCTGAAAATTAAAAATATCAGTAACCAGAAACCTGCTTTTCTTACAGAGCTGTGTGCCCCCGGAGAAAGCCACCATTCCCACCAGGAGTGCCTGAGCCGTCTTGCGCGGATACTTTTGAGGAGCAGGACTGCAGGCTGTTTTACTTTTCGTGAGTTTTCAAGCCTCAGGCACTCCTCAAGCCTTTCGGAGGCTTTTCGGAAATAACGGATTTTGCAATAAAAAAGCCCGAGGAAATACAGGGCATAAGCCTTCATTTCGCTGTCTTCCGGCTCAAGGCAAACTGCTGCCTTTTCGAGCTTCCCGGCGGCTGCAAGAAGAGTATATCTGAAGCGTGCGCTGCCTTCCTCAAAAGAAGCCTCCGCATACATATACCTTGCATATGCGTCCCATAACAGAAACCTCTGATTTTCCGCATCCAGGGCAAGAGCCCGCCTGAATGACTCAAGAGCAGCTTCACATGCCTGTTCTTCAAGCTCGACCCTGCCTTTAAGGCTTCTCGAAAATGCATTTTCAGGGTCCGTTGAGATCGAGGCTTCAAGTTCTTTTAATGCCCCTCTGCTGTTCCCAAGCCTGAAATAAACCTCTGCAAGCCCGTTTCTCGCATGGATGTTCCTGGGATTTACTTCAACTGCTTTCCTGTAAGCTTGCAGAGCTCTCTCAAAATTCCCCTGTTTGGAGCAGGCAAAACCAAGCAGGCAGGAAGGAAGATCGGGATCTTCATCCTTTACTGCGAATCTCTCAAGAACTTCCGCAGCTCCATTAAAATCCTGGAGCCTTATCAGGGCAATAGCTTTCATTACCGAAGCCAGGGAGTCTTCCGGATTGTATAAGAGAACACTATCAAATGCTTTCAGGGCTCTTTTCCATTCCCCGCAATGTGCAAAAACAATACCTTCTCCAGAGCAGGAGACCTTTCCGTTTCCAGAAACTTTTTTCGTACTTTCAAATGCTTTCAGGGCGTCTTCATATCTGCCGAGAGCATCAAGCGCGAAACCTTTAGCAGTCCTGAGCTTGTCAAGCACGTTTTTTTTCCCTGCAGGGTTAAGGGCCCAGGATTGTTCGGCTTTTTCTCCGTTGTCATTTTCCCCGTTTCTTTCCGAGCCCATTGTTGTGTAAAAAACCTCTTCCGCATTCGAAAAAACCTGCATTGCTTCTTCATATCTCTCAATACATAACAGGGCAATTCCTTTGTAAACGAGGTGAGATATGTTCTCAGGCTTATATCTTGCTGCCATATCAAACGCGCTAATCGCTTCCCTGTATTCCCCAAGTTCTGCAAAAGCGAGTCCCCTGTATTCCCAGCCCTCAGATCCTATTTTATCCTCAGTAAGTTTTCCGGACAGTTCAAGGTATTTTTTAAAAGCTGTCTGGAGCTGAGTATCGAGAGGTTCTCCCGTCCATTTTTGTCCGGTTTTAAGCCTGGATAGTACAGTACCTCTGTTATACCTGGCGGGAAGGCTCTCATAATCAAGGGTAAGGAGGTTTTCATAAGCTTCCAGAGCATCAGTATACTTCCCGAGTTTGTAGAGCACGTTTCCTTTACCATTCCAGGCAAAGGCATTTTCCATATCAAGCCTTAAAGCCTGCTCAAAGGCTTCAAGAGCCCTGGAAAAATCTCCAAGCTCATAGTATACTTCTCCGATTCCGCTCAGGGTACAGCTACTCTCAGGCCCTGAAGAAAGGGCTCTTTCGTAAGCCTGCATTGCTTCATAATATCTTCCGAGAGCAAGGAAACAGCTGCCTATTCCTTCCCAACCTTCCGAAATCTCAGGATTTTCTTTAAGGGTTTTACTGAAAGAATCAAGAGCCTGTTTGTAGTTCCCAAGTGCCAGAAGGGCTTTTCCCTTATTGATTTTTGCCTCGGTAAGAGAACCGTCCGTCTGGATTACGCTTTCAAAAGCCTGAAGAGCCTCCTCATACCTTCCAAGGCTTCCAAGTAGTCTGCCCTTTTCTATTTTGTTCCCTGCATTCATAGGTTCAAGAATAAGGCTCTTCTCAAAAGCTCCGAGAGCTTCTTCTCTCCTTCCAATGCCTTCCAGAATTTTGCCCTGAGTTTCCCATGCACCTGCAGAAGAAGGTTCAAGTTCAAGCGCCTTTTCGCATGCTCTTAAAGCCTCTCTCCTTCTGCCCAGCGAAAGGTATGCCTTTGCCTTACCCTCCCATGCCCCTGCATGTGAAGGCTCAAGCCCGAGAGTCTTTTCAAAGGCTTCCAGAGCTTCCACATTCTTCCCGAGGATATAGAGAGATACTCCTCTGTAATACCAGGCTCCAGGGTTTTGAAAGCGTAATCCAGACGGNNGTAATACCAGGCTCCAGGGTTTTCAGGTTTTATTTCGAGAGCCCCGGAGAGGGCTGAGACGGCTTCAACATGCCTGCCAAGCTGGTTTAAAGCAAGCCCGCTGTAATAAAGAGCTCCTGTATGCTGTGGGTCCCTTTCAAGCACTCTTCCGAAAGCCTCGAGAGCCTTCTCAGGAAGATTCAGATACCCGAGCGTAAGCCCTTTAAAGTAGCAGGCTGGAACATTTTTCGGATCACAGGCAAGGGCCTTCTCAAAAGCCTGAAGGGCTTCTTCGGGACGGTCCAGGTAGCGCAGTATATTTCCCCTATACTGCCAGGCAACCGTGTCCTCCGGGTAAATCTCAAGCAGGGAATCAAAAGCTTCAAGAGCCTTTTCAAAATTCTTCTCCGATCCGATCGGATTTTTCAGGTTCAAAAGAGCAAGGGCTTTGCTGTACCAGGCTCTGGCATAAAGAGATTGCATAAGACCTCTGGCTTTATCTTCCAAAAATATTTATATAGATNNATAGGGGGAATAAAAAGAGGGCTTAAAAGGAAATTGAATTAAAAAGATTTTTTTATTTATCAAGCAAATCCAATCTAGGCCAGGTTCTCTTATTCTTTCTTTTCCGGAGGCAGCTTAATAATCAACCTGACATTTTTTAAAGTTAGATTTTTGATAATAAGAGGTTTTTCTCTGAATCCCTTTACTTTCAGGTTTTCCACGTGCATATCCTTTATTTCTATGATTTTTATTCTTGCATTTTTCTCGGACATGTTTTCCCCTTTTCTTTATCTTTCCGGGAACTATCTCCCAGGAAGTGTATTTTCATTTCAAGTTCATATTCCTGGCTAAAATATAATATTTCAAAAATAAACGGTTTTCTGTCGCCTGCGAGGTTCGGTTTGTCTGTGAAGTTCGGTTTTCTGTTAAGGAAGTCAAGCTTTGTTTTTTGGGATCCTGAAATTCGGATCATTTATAGGGTCATTTATAAGTTCTTAATATTCTACGCTGGAATCTGTAAACTAATAGCTGCAACTATACTCGATAAAAATACGCGACAAAATTAGTTGGCAGAATTTAAAGACTGCTGTAGAAAAGAGTTTAATTACTGAATGAAAGGAGCCGCAGGAAAACTCCTGCGGTCCGGGTTGAAAAATGAGTTATGATTTCCCTTGCGGGTTTATTTTTTGAACTCGGTGTAGCCGCATTTTCCGCAGGCAAGGCGGTTTTTGTGTTCTGCAAGGAATACGCCGGGTCCGCATCTGGGACAGAACTGTTTAAGTCTGGTTACGGAGTCGCCCTGGACTTTGTAGTAATCTTTTACTGCCATGTTTATGCACCTCAGTAAGGCTTAAGCCTCTTCTCCCTCAGTCTCTGATCCAGGGACAGCGTTCCTCTTCAGGATGTATGCCTGTTCTACCTGTTTCATACGGTCCGCATCTTCGTAGAGCTTTGCATAGCCCTTGCTTTCCTGCATTCCGTATTCGGTCTTGATCCTCTGGATAACCAGCAGTTCAAGGGGAGCGTTCAACATTGCAGCGAGCTTGTTCCTGATATCATTTCTGGAAGGAGTCGAACCTTCATATTTCACAACGAAATCCAGTTCCCTTCTGTTTAAAAGTGAATTCTTCTTGTCTTTAAGGATTTTTATGTCCATCTAGGATTCTCCGTATTTTATCCAATTCATTATTTTGATTTTTGCTGATAAGCTTTTCAAAAAGAGCCCTTATCTCTTCTTTCTTTTTCTCGGTGACCTCTACAAAGACCACGCCCTCATCAGGTTGTCCGTAGAGGACAATAGACCCGGGAGGAGCCAGAAGAATTACAGGAAGGGTTGCCAGGTCCTCTTCTCCTCTTACGAAAATGCGGAGAAGCCTTTCCGAAGCAAACGCTTCACATAGGGTTTTAATAAGCTCATCAGTTATGATTCCTGCAGGGTTGTCAACCGAAACTTCTTCATAGACTTTGTCCCTGTTCCGGGCCGAAACATCACTGGATACCGGTTTCCTTTTAGTTCGGTCATCCACAATACAGATGTCCGGAATAATCCCGGCTTCGAGCAGGTGGAAGGTAGTAACATCCCCTACGGATATAAGTTTTGTGGGGCTTGAAAGTTCCCCTGCAAACTTTTCTATCGTATCCCTGCCCTTTCCCCTGTATAAAGTGCCGAGGGGTCTTTTCATAAGTGGGCGAAGTTCTCTTGGAAGCTCGATATGAACACTCAACTCAGCGCACCTTCAAAGCAAATTTGTCCGGGATGTCAACCCCGAGTCTTTTTGCGATTTCCGAGCGTTCTGTGTCAAGGATTATAACAAGCCCGCTCCATTCTTCTGCAAGGTCTGAAGTTCCGCAAACAGGGCAGTTTTGTCCTTCAAGGAGCCTCAGGCAGTGTCTACAGACTTTTTCTGGCATTATAAATCCTCTCTTTTGCCTTCTTTTTTATTCAGGCAGCCTCTTCACCAGGAGCTTCCTGAGGCTGCTTTTTTCTGCGGGCTTCTTCAAGCCACTGCAGTTTGCCAAGGGCTGTCTGGCGCATTGTAAGCCCGATTTTGCTTTCTTTTGGTTCCCTTTCATTAATACTGACTGCAACAATTCTTGCCCTTACATGATCGCCTTCGGCAATTGACTTGCCTCCGTTTTTAGTAACAAGCCTTGCATTTTTTGCATCATAAGAAATAAAATCGTCAGTAATCTGGCTGACATGGAGCAGCCCGTCCATTGGTCCCATTCCAACGAAGACCCCGAAGCCGACAGCTTCCACAACTTCCCCTTCAATAATCTCCTGGAGTTCCGGATAGAACATCACTGCTTCGAATGTTACATCATAATACACAGCCCCGTCTCCGACAAGGATATGCCCTTCTCCTACCTCGTCAATATTGTAGACCGCAACAAGAGAGCCAAGTTTTTTGTCAACCTGCCCCTCAAGTTTTTCTCTTAATGCGTTTTTAATAGTAGGCATCACCTCTGCCCCGAGAAGGGTAGGAGGAATGCGAACAGTATCAACGAGTTTCATTAATTTATACATCTGCTAATCACCCGTAAACCTAATCAATGGAACTGCTGCCCGGAAATATCCGGTGGGTTTTTCAAACAAAATCCAGTCTGTTTTTCTGGCGCAGGGATACGGTCTGGACTCCGCTTTCGGCAAGCCTGCGTTTTAACCCTATATCATTTGTAAGGACAGCCGCTTCCATCTCTTTTGCGAGCCTGAGTANNTGCACCTTTCCATCATGGACCTGGCGACCTTTGCGGCTGTCCTGTTTGAACCTTTTTCCCGCTTTATGAGTTTTTCTATCTCGAATACAACAGCTTCAGGTACATAGAACTCATTAAAACCCAGCCTTTTCAGTTCTTCGAAAATATCTACTCCAAACTGGACAGGGATCATGAATCCATTAGTGTCGATTATGATTTTCAACTCTTTATTACCCCTACTCCAATGAGCCGCCAGCGGGAATCAATTCTCCTGCTGATAGCAACCCTTGAGCCTACGGCTGCACTTATAGGGCGCTTGAGTGCCACCTGGGCCTCATTTTTCCTGGCACTGGTGACCACACCTACAGTTGTTGCGGTCCCTATGTTCAACATAAGGGGTTCACTGGTCTTGATTTCATTGATCTTTTCTTCTCTTGTAACTCCCACAACCCTGTCGAGGAGGTGAAGTTCCATGACAAACTGGTGCCTTGTTTCAGGGAGGGTCCCAGGAGCACCTGCCATCTGTCCTGTTAAAGAGTCTCCTTTTGTCAGAGTAGGGTCAAGATAGGTCCCGACAGCAAGAAGTCCTCCGGGAGTTGCTTCTTCTACTTTTGTTGCTCCTGCAAAGATAGATGAGACTTTAGTCAGGATAGGAATCCATCTGGTGCTTCCTTCTGTTGTGACTTTTATTCCAGGCCTGATTTCAAGCTCGTCGCCGGGGTGAAGTACGCCTTCTGTAAGGGTGCCTCCGATAACGCCTCCGCGGATTTCGTCAATTGAGGCTCCTGGCTTGTTAATGTCAAAAGACCTGGCAATCAGCATGCTGGCAGGCTTGTCCACTTTGTGCACAGGAGTCGGGATCTGGGTTTCCAGGGCATCGATCAGAATGTCAATGTTAATATTCTGCTGGGCAGAAAT
>DUIO01000136.1 GCA_013330315.1 Methanosarcina sp.
CTTTAATACGAGCCTTTTTGCCCTTAACCTGTCCGATTATGTTAATGGTGTCACAAAAAGGCACAGCCGGATTTCGAACGAACTGTTTCCGGGATACTCGATCCAGGCAATAACAAATGGTATTCACTCTTATACCTGGACCTGCCCTTTTTTCAGGCAGCTATTTGACCGTTATCTTCCCGGCTGGGCAAACGAGCCCGAACTCCTGGTAAGGATTGGAGGGATCCCGGACGATGAAATCTGGGAAGCTCACAGGAGTGCAAAAAGAGTCCTTATAGATGAGGTAAATAAAAGGACTGGGGCAGGCATGGACTATGAGACCCTAACCATTGGTTTTGCCCGGCGTATGACAGAATACAAACGGGCAACATTAATCCTTTCCGACCTCGAAAGGCTCAAAAAAGTAAATAAGAGAGGCAGGATTCAACTTATTTTTGCAGGCAAAGCTCATCCGCACGATGAGGCTGGAAAACAGCTTATAAGAGAGATTTTCAAAAGCATGGAAGCGCTCCGGAACGAAATAAAGATAGTCTTCCTGGAAAACTATGATATGGACCTTGCAGCAAAACTTGTATCCGGGGTTGACCTGTGGCTGAACACACCAACCCGTCCCTATGAAGCCTCGGGCACAAGCGGCATGAAAGCGGCCCATAACGGAGTCGTAAATTTCAGCGTACTTGACGGCTGGTGGATTGAAGGGTGGATTGAAGGGGTAACCGGCTGGTCCATAGGTCCCCAGCCCGAAGAGCACCTTTCCGTAGAAGAGGCAAGGACTTCCGAACTAGACGATTTGTATAATAAACTTTACTATGTTATTGTCCCGATGTATTACGAGCGTAAAGATGAATGGCTGAAAATGATAAACAACTCGATAGGCATGGTTGCTTACTATTTCAATAGCCACAGGATGATGCGGCGTTATGTTACGCATGCTTATCTGTAAATCTATCTTTGTAAATATCAGGAAAGTGCCCTCAGGTAGGGGACCAGCATGGAACCCTGTTCCGAAAGATATAATGGGTTAACTGCTTATCAAATTAAACCGAAAAAAGCCCAGGAAACTTATGTTTTCCCGGAGCCCGGTCTTTTAACTTTTTCACGGGCGCTTTCCGCCTTTACTTTGGCACCTTTACTGTCCCAGAGGCTGGCTGCAATCTCAAAAGCATTTTCTGCAGCTTTCAAATTTTCAAGTTTCAGGAAAACTTTTCCTTTTTCATTCCAGGCTTCGGCATAATCAGGCTTAAGACGTGTTGCCTTCTCAAAAGCGTGCAGGGCTTCTTTTTCAGAACCGGCTTTAAAGAGGACTCTCCCCCTGAAATTCCAGGCTTCGGCATTTTCAGGTTTTATATCGAGTGCTTTTTGAAAAGCCTTCATAGCCTTTTCCTGGGCTCCAAGCCTGAGATGGAGTTTACCCTTTTCAAAAAGGATGTCTGGATCGTCAGGATTCTTTTCCAGGGCCTCTTCAGATTCTCTGAGCCTTTCTTCACACAGGCGTATTCTGGCAAGCACTGCATCTTTGCCTTCCCAGGCATTTTTCTGCACAGGGTTCAGGGAAATCGATTTTTCGAAAGCCTCAAGTGCGTCCCGGAATCGTTCAAGTTTTGTTAGAATAAATCCCACGTTAGTCCAGAGACCCGCATTTTCAGGATTAATTTCCAGGGCTCTTTCAAAGACCTCAAGAGCCTCTTCATAATGCTTGAGCTTTAGCAGGGAATTTCCTTTATGGAACAGGGCTGCAAAATTCAGGGGATTTTTTGCGAGCACGCGATCAAATGCCTGAAGTGCGAGTTTAAGTCTTCCCTGTCTATAAAGAATCACTCCTNNGCCTCTGAACCTTCCTTACTTTTGTCTTTCCTTTCGTTTCCTGCTCTTTCTTTTTCAAGCCCTGTTTCGGAAAGGTACCTGAATTCTGCCGAGTCCGTCCTGTCAGGCTTTGCATCAAGATATATAAACTCCTCTTTTGGCACAAAGGATTTACAGATCCAGCCTGGCTCAACTTTCCTATTTGTAATAATACAGTACCCATTCACATGTTTAGAACAGACTCCACAGCAATAGATATGCCTCTCTAGCCGGTACCTTATCTGGTCAAGGTCAGTAGTTACAAGCCCCTGATTCATCCTTGTTTTGAAGGTTTCGTAAGGAATATTCTTTATTTTTATATAAACCGTTGAAGGAGCCGGAGGATCCCATTCATGGGATTTTTCAGTTTGCTTTTTTCGGACCATAATTTCTTTAAGAGTTTTTCTGGTTTTACGTTTATTCAATTTTACCTGTATTATGGTTTTATCTGTATTCGGATTTTACCTGTATTCAATTTTACCTTTATTCAATTATCTGTATTCAATTTTACCTGTAAGATTTCACCTACCTGTATTCAATTTTACTGGCGTTTTCGAATGCTGAGAGTTTGAGTGCCAGGAATATAAGCCTTTTTCGAAGACCACTCGGTACTCTTTTTACTTCAATTACTATTCTTAGCTCTCTTACTATTCTGAGGCCCTTTACTATCTTTGAGCCCTTTTTTACTTTTGATTATTCCGAACCGGTATTCATAATATTCTTTCAGATAATAACTACATAGAAAAACAGATGCTAAAAAAGAACTAACCGGATAGTATCCGGTTATTAACTTAAAATTTTATTATATTGAGGCTTCTATATTCAGGCTCCCAGGTTCAGAAGAGGGGATTTGGGCACGAAAATTTATTTTGAGGCTGTATCCCCTGTTTCCGTACTAAGACCCGGCTGAGAACTAAAAGTCCACCAGCCGCTTTTGTTACTCTCAACATCTTCCGGACTCACAGCCCAGATGCGCCAGCGGTATTGAGTTATTCCTTCAGGGAACTCAAAAGAGTAACTGGTTCCGGATATCCCAGGGATTATATAAGACCCGGAAGATTCCGAAAGCCATTGACCGGTGTTTGAATCATACGAGTCGACTTCTACTGTATAGTTTGCAGCTCCCGAAACAGCTTTCCATTGTAGTGCAGCCTGCATGGCAGATATATCGAGCACTT
>DUIO01000137.1 GCA_013330315.1 Methanosarcina sp.
ATCTCCGCACTCTGCGACCTTGAAGCCTGGGGTGAATAAGCCTTGACGTGGACAAAATTGTCCCTGACCTTGTCCATGTATTCTTTGAACATATCTCCCTGAAAGACCTTAACTACAAAGTTACCTTTGGGCTTGAGGATTTTCTTTGCACATTCAAGTGCAGAGGTTGAAAGCTCAATTGACCTTGCATGGTCGTAAGACCAGTTTCCTGAAAGGTTCGGAGCTGCATCACAGAGCACCACATCTGCNNCACCTAAATCAACAACCGAGTCTCCCCGCTTGATAACATTATGTTTCTCATTGATCTGCTTAAGTTTGAAGGAAGCCCTGGACCGGTACCCTTCCTCTTTTGCCTTATGATAATAATGATCTCTTCTATCTCTTGCCATTGCTTACCTTCCCTGCACTTAAAGCTCATATAGCTTGCGCAAAGGTTATCTGTCAATAATTAACCGAGCTTTTGTCAATAAATCCCTGGATATTTATACTCCAGTTATTCCAATATCAGTATTCTTACTCTTATGTTCATCTGCACTGAAGAAAATTACAGAGCAAATCAGCACAATTGCAGCAATCCATACTGCTTTAGCCCCAATAAATGATGTCAGCAAACCTCCCGAAATAGCCCCCGCTAAAAACGAGAGGTTAATTGTAGAGAACCGGACAGCTTGGAGGGCTGATTCCCTGTCTTTTTTTGTAACAGCAGTATAAATTTCGTGTATAGCTGACCTTAAATTTCCGGTGATCATAGTTGTGTTATACGTAGAACCGACAAGTTTGCGGAATGAAGAAACCTGAACTGCAGAAACAAATGAAATGGCAACAGTAACTATGATATTCGGGCTCGTGTAAGGTATGAGTCCTACGATAAAAAGCACTGCAATTTCAAGAATTAAAACTGCCCTTTCAGCATCCTGAATGAACATGTGCATTGAAGGTTTTTTTATCATCTCGGCAACTATTACTCCGACAACAAATGCCAGGACAGGTACTGCGTGAAGTACTGCCTTTCCCCATTCTCCAGTTGCAGCTTCTATACCCATGAGAACGACATTTCCGGTCTGGGCATTGGCAAAAACGCCACCTCGCCCTACGAATGTATAAGCATCCAGAAACCCTCCTACAATTGCAAGGAGTATTCCAAGCTCCACAGATTCCGAGGTTAATTTTTTAAAACATATTTTATTTTCGTTTTTCATTATTTGCATTTTATCATTCTGAATTCAAAAAATCTATATTTTAATAGTAACCAGCCTGATAGGCAATTATATTTGAAACGTTTTATATTATATGAACATTTCTTAAAGATTATTTTTTCAACGAATAAACTCATCTAACTTTTATCTTTTCTGATTCATACAACATCATATTTACAGCAATATATCTATGCATCATAGCAGATATCTTCTTGAGCTCAAAACTGTCCTCAAAATCTCCTCACCGCCCGTTTTCTCAACTTTAATATCAGCCGGTTTTTCGATAATCTCAGGGCTCAGGGGAAGGCGCTTCTCAGCTTCCCTTATAAGCGGAGTATCTCCATTCATAATAACGCAGTCAATAGGGGAATTTTCTTCAAGAACTTTATCCAGAGCCTCAAAAACCTTGTCCATGTGATGGGCAATGTCTTCTTCCCTGAGGCGTTCGAAACGGCGCTGTGAGAAGCCTCCTTTGCTGTGTTTTTCTTTGACACTGCTTTTGATAAACTCCTGAGTATCAAAGGTGAGAGAATCAGAGGCAAAACCGATAAAAGACTCGCCTGCATGCAGGACAAGGACGAGCAAGCGGCAGGAGGAACTCAGGTTTTCTTCAAGCGGAGTAACCTCAAAGTTGTTTTGTAAATACCAGGCAGGAGAGGTAAGAGGGAAAGGAGGGACTATGGCTTCGGAAATCACATTATGCAGGTCATAAAAGAAGACTATGCCTGTCTCAGTTTCAAGTCTGTCAAGAAGAGAGCGAGTTTCCTCTTTGACCAGGTCAAGAGTCTTTTCAGGAAGTACAGCTGAAAGGCGAGTTCCCGGAGGCAGATAGGCGGTCAAAAGGTCGTTTGAAGGGGAATGGAGAGAACTGAGTTTGGAAAGATAAGCCTGAATAGCAGCGGGGCTCAAGGTTTCAATTTCGCGGAACCTAAGCCTGTCCTGGGATTCTNNAGGGTTTCAATCCCTCGGAACCCGAGCCTGTCCTGGGATTCAGCCCGGATCGTTTCAAGCTCATGGGAGAGGGTATAAGTCCTCACAAGTTCCTGGTTTAAACGGGACTCGGCTTCCTGCCTGTCCGCAACTGCCTGCCTCGCGAGAGCTTCTTTTTTTTCAAGCTGGTTCTTCGCACCCTGAAGAGCGAGTTCGAGATCGGCTATTCTGGAATTGAGAGTATCGATCTCAATTTCCAGCCGCCCTTTCCCTGAGATTTTTCCTATAATGTTGCCCAGACCTTTTTTCCCATCTGCAGCAGTTTCTCTTTCCATAGCTTTTTTGTCAGTCATTTGCTTTCCTGCCCTTTCTCACAAACCTCAAACAGGTAAATGGTTTTTAAATTCTCAAGTTTATGATATTAATAATACTCTGTAACTGCATGAACATAACCGTAGATATAATCCGTTTCTGGATAGGTATGGTCAATAGTAATATATTGAAAGCAATATCACCTATTGAAAACAATATAATCCATTGAAAATAATATTATACATTGGAAACAATACCACGAACATAAAATAGTTATTATGCCAGCCATGATAAAGGAAAATTGTGAGACTACCATCCATGCCTGATAATATAAACTTAATTCCTGTAAAACTTACAAATAAAATGAAGGCTCTATCGGATTTAACCGTTTCTCATATTTCGAAAGTTTTATGAATATCATATTTAATGTCACTGTGATTTCAGGATTTTTTTCAAAAAAATGAGTTTATTTCCATAATTAATTCTTATCGATTATTTCGGTGCCTGAATGAAAAAACTATTGACAGAGTCTCAAAGTAATAAGGATCAAATGAATCCCAGCCAGCAAATCCCTGCCCGGAGCAAGGCTGAAAAAATCCATCCCACCCTCTGGATCCAGGGACACAGGAGTTCNNTATAGGAGCGATCAGAGTGGTTGAGCTTGCAAGGGAACTGATCCGGAACGGGGCAGAAGTCCATGCTGTCATGACCGAAGCTGCAAAGCATATTCTGCACCCTGACGCCCTGCATTATGCCACTGGAAACCCTGTAATTGCGGAACTCGGAGGCAGAGTTGAGCATGTTGAATTCTGCGGGTTCAAAGGCAGGGCAGACCTTCTTTTGATAGCCCCGGCGACAGCGAATACTATAGGACAGATCGCCTGTGGAATCGACGATACTACAGTTACCTCTTTTGCAACAACAGCTCTTGGCTCCGGCGTTCCTGTCATGATTGTCCCTGCAATGCATGAGTCCATGTACAGGCACCCGGCTGTAGTTGAAAATGTGGCTAAACTGAAGAGCTGGGGGATCTCCATGGTTGGCCCCAGGTTTGAAGAAGGCGTTGCGAAAATTGCATCAAATGAAGAAACAGTGCTCGAGGTAGAGAGGGCTCTTGGAAACAGGAGCCTTGACAACCGAAAAGTAATAATTACAGGCGGCTCAACTGCCGAAAGCCTTGACCCGATCCGGATCCTTACAAACCGGGCTTCCGGAAAGACAGGAAGAGAACTTGCCCTTGAAGCTTATCGCAGAGGCGCTGATGTTACCCTTGTGCACAGGGACAGACTCGGGTTTGCAGGGATCAGAGAGGTCTTTGCCGAGAGTGCTGCGGAAATGACAGAAGCTGTGCTTTCGGAACTGGAAAAAGGATACGATATCCTGATAAGTTCTGCAGCAATTGCAGACTACACAGCAGAACCTTCTCCTGAAAAAATCAAATCAGGAGGAGAGCTTGTACTGAAATTGAAACCTACCCGGAAACTGATAAAGGAATGCAGGGAAAAATACCCCGAACTCGTGATAATAGGTTTTAAAGCCGAAACAGGCATCGAGAAAGAAGAACTCCTCAGGAGGGCAGCTGCAACCCTTGAAGGAACAAAACTTGATATGGTTGCAGCAAACGATGTAGGAAAAGGCGGAATGGGTACTGAAGAAAATGAACTTTACCTGCTTGGGAGAGGAAAAATCGAGCCCAGGCATGTGAACGGAAGCAAACGCAAACTTGCAGCCAGTATCCTTGAAGAGGTTTCCGGAATTCTGAATTCGCGGCAGGTTCTCTAAAACGCTTTAAGAGCCTGACCGTTTTCCGGAAATCAAGACAGGATAACCGGGCTATTAGAATATTCAGTCTGCTTTATCGGCTGACTCTGCAAATTTGCCTGCATAATATCCTAGAGAATGGAAATTCTACAAAAAGAAACTTTGAAAAATAGCTTAACAAATAAAAAAAGGCGTTTTCTATGTATACATACGAGAGTGAAGGGGCAGACTTTTTAGCAAAAGCATATGCTCCAGGGCATATCACAGGTTTTTTTCAGATCCATGAGCATAAAGACCCCCATTGCAAAGGATCTACTGGCTGCGGAATTGTTCTTAACGGAGGAGTTACGACAGAAGTAAAAGTAGGAAAATCCGTGGAAAATACCGAAATTTTCCTCAATGGAAAAAGGGTTGAAGGCAAAACCACCCGGACAGTACTGAATATGATGACCGATGTACCTGTAAAGGTAAAAAGCTGGGCGGAAATTCCGGTAGGATGCGGGTTTGGAGCACCCGGTGCAGGGGCACTCGGAACAGCCTATGCTTTGAACAGGGCACTCTCCTTAAATAAAACAGTAAAAAGCTTAACTGAGTACGCTCACGTAGCCGAAGTCGTTAACCGCAGTGGGCTTGGAGACATTGCTGCCCAGTCCAATGGCGGAGTGGTAATAAGATTGCAGCCCGGAGGGCCCGAATTCGGAAACATAGACAGGATTCCGGCTCCAGAAGCAAGGGTTTTTTGCATCGTACTCGGAGAGATTTCTACAGACTCTATCCTCGCAGACGAAATTGCAGCAGGAAGAATTAACGCCGCAGGAAAAGAAGCAATGATCGAGTTGCTCAAAAAGCCCACTCTCGAAAACTTTATGCACCAGGCAAAAGGCTTTGCAAGCAAAACAGGCCTTATGAGCAGTATGGCACAGGACGTGATTGAGGCTGCACATGCAAGCGGAGGACTGGCTTCTCAGGCAATGCTCGGAGATACGGTTTTTGCAATCGCCCCTTACAGCCACGAGTTCCCGATCTACGAAACCCTTCAGGAATTCGGACAGGTGCTGGAATATGGCATCAGTACCTGCGTGCCAAGATTACTTTATGATTAAGCCTCAAATGGAGCTTTTTTTAATACTTCTACTCTGGAAGCCTTTTGACAATACAAAAGAAATGAAAGATCCCGGAAAACAAAGATAGAGCTTTTTAGTAAATAATACCCTCAAACTGCAGGATAAGATAACGCAGAATAAGAAAATACAAAATCAGAAAATATAAAATCAGAAAATATAAAATTAGAAAATATAAAATCAGAAAATATAAAATCAGATAATGAAAAACCAGATAATTCAGACTCAGATAAAAGAGCAATTTGGGGTCTTTATTCTGGAAAAAATGAAGGAAAAAGCCCTTTACAGGAAAAAGCACCCATAACTTAAATACTATCGGAATAAAAAGGGTACTGAACCGCATAATTGTTCTCAGGCAAGGGTAGAACCCTGAAATGTTGAACCCTTAAAACTTCAAATAAAATCAATAAAAAATAGGATAAGTAAACTAAAAAGCATAAAGGTAAGCGACCTACATGACCGATATACCCCAAGACCACCCGAGATATGAATCCCTGCTCGCCCGTGAAAAGGTTGCAGCCGGGGTGAAAATGGGAATTACAAGTATCCAGGGGCTTATTGCCCAGGGTAGAGGAGAGAGCTTTGATTACCTCATAGGTGAAAAAAGCACGGAATCTGCCCTGTATTCGGAGAGAGCTGCAGTTGCTGCACTTCTTCTGGCAGAAAACCCGGTTATTTCAGTAAACGGTAACGTCGCAGCTCTGGCTCCGGATAAAGTAGTTGCCCTGGCAGACATCACTGGAGCCAAGATTGAAGTAAACCTTTTCCACAGGACAGATGCCAGAGTACACCTTATAATAGAACACCTGAAAGCAAACGGAGCTTCTGAAGTCCTTGGAAAGAATCCTGATGCAAGCCTCGACCTCTCTCACGACAGAAGGCTTGTGAGCAGTAAAGGGATTTATACTGCAGACGTTGTGCTTGTCCCCCTTGAGGACGGGGACCGATGTGAAAAACTGGTAAAAATGGGAAAGACTGTCATAACAATCGACCTGAACCCTCTTTCAAGAACATCGAGAACTGCCACGATATCAATTGTAGACAACCTTACAAGGGCTCTTGGGAATATGGCAAAATTTGCGCAGGACATGAAAAAGGAGAATAAAGAAGAGCTTGTGAAACTGATAACCAGTTATGATAACAAAAAAGCCATCTCCGGTGCGATTTCCGAAATACAGGAGCACCTAAAAACAATGATTGCAGAAATAGAATACTGAAAACAGTATGCCTGCCTGAGAAAAGGATACTTAGGATACTTATGGACCTGATAGAAAAAACGAAGGAATTTGCGGCTACATTTCATGACGGTGAGCCAAGTTCCCATGATATGTCTCACATAAACCGTGTAGAAGCCCCTTGCAGAGAAATTCAGAGAAAAGAAGGAGGAGATCCTCTCATCCTCCAGCTCGCAGCTCTTCTGCATGACGTTGGGGTTATCAGAGAACACGAAGAAGGTGGAGACCATTCCCTCTACAGTGCAGAGATAGCCTCCGAATTCCTGGGCAGAGCAGGCGTTGAAAAGAAGACTGTCGAAGCTGTAATATACTGTATAATGACTCACAGGT
>DUIO01000350.1:0-3642 GCA_013330315.1 Methanosarcina sp.
CTAATCCTGAGCGGAGGACCGGAAATGGAAAGAGCAGGCCTCTGCTTTGACTATGTAAGGGAAATCGATATCCCGATTCTTGGAATCTGTCTCGGACACCAGGCAATTGCACTGGCTTACGGAGGACATGTCCACTCAGGGAAAAAAGGCGGCTATGCTGAGGTCGAAGTTGAGGTTCTTGAAGAAGATGATATACTCCGGGGGCTTGGTCCAAAAACAACTGTATGGGCATCCCACGCTGACGAAGTCGCTATTCTTCCTGAAGGTTTTATCCATCTTGCCCGCTCGGATATTTGTGAGATTGAAGCCATGCGCCACCCTGCAAAACCGATTTACGGTGTTCAATGGCATCCTGAAGTATCTCACACTAAACAGGGAGAAGAGCTATTAATGAACTTCTTTGAGGTTTGCGACCAGTATTGATACTTAATACTGATTTTTTAACCTTTATGCTATCAATGATATTTTAAAACATTTTAAGGTACAGGGCACCAAAATATTAAAAACAAAAAAGAACTCAGGGAGTGTTACATCCCGAGTTTTTTCTTCATCATTTTTTGAATATTGAATTTTCCGCCTCTGAAGCCTTTCAGAGCTGTCTGCATGGTTTTATGATACTTCAGAAGTTCCCTGACCTCTTCAGGGCTACAGCCGGAGCCTTTCGAGATCCTTTTAATCCGTGACCCGCCTATGACCCTGGGATCTGTCATTTCTTCTTCTGTCATCGAGTCCATGATAATCTTGTAATTTTTCATTTTGTCGCTGGTAGCCTGAAACATCTCATCTGATAATTTCACGCCTCCAAGTCCACCCATACCCATCGGAAGCATTGACATGATCTGCTTGAGGGGGCCCATTTTATTCATGGCTTCAAGCTGCTTGTACATATCTTTCAGGGTGAAACGCCCCTGCATAAGGGCTTCGACATTGACATCTTCTTCAGTCAGGCTCTCCTCTGCTTTTTCCATCAGGCTCTTCAGGTCTCCCATCCCAAGAAGTCTTGAGATAAACCTGTCAGCTTCGAACTTTTCGAAGTCTTCCGGAGTTTCCCCTACCCCGATAAAAGCAATCGGAGCTTTTGTTTCGGCAACAGCTGAGAGAGCTCCACCACCTTTTGCTGTCCCATCCAGTTTCGTAATAATAACGCCTGTGATCCCTACCGAATCATTGAAAGCGTGGGCCTGCTGGCTTGCCTGTTGACCTATACCTGCATCAAGGACCATGAATTTGTGATCAGGTTTTGCAACAGCATGGATTCTCTCCATTTCTTCTATAAGGTCAGCCTCAAGGGCGTGCCTGCCTGCAGTGTCCACTATTTTTATATCGTATTTTTCAAGTGCTTTAAGACCGTGTCTGGTTATCTCGACGGCATCGAGGTTTCCTTCTTCTCCATAGAAACCTACATTGAGCTTTTCGGCAAGGGTCTTGAGCTGGTGATAAGCTCCAGGCCTGAAAGTATCTGCGGCAACAACACCTGCTTTGAGTCCTTTTCTCTGGAAATAGCGGGCGAGTTTTGCAGCACTTGTGGTTTTTCCGCTTCCCTGAAGACCTACCATCATGATCGTCTGGGGTTTGAGCTGGATATCGGCTCCTTTCCCGATAATCTCCATTAACTCCTGATACACGATGCGGATCACATGTTCCCTTGGATTCATGCCCGCAGGAGGGTCTTCTTTCAGTGCACGCTCTTTGATTCTCTGTGACATCCCCATGACAAGTTTTACATTAACGTCGGCCTGGAGCAGAGCGCGCTGAATGTCCTTTACTACTTCATTGACCGTGCGCTCATCAATTCTCCCTGCGCCGATCAGCTTCTTGAGTGCTCCCTGTAAGGAGTCTCCCAGTTTTTCCATTACCATATGAGAATCGTCCTGCTTAATTTTGAGGATGGATAAAAAGATGAATAAATTAATTTACTTAAAATTTGATTTATTAGCTCATTTACGGATATTTCTTCATGAGTTGTTTTGTGAAGTCATTTTCGTGAAGTTGTTTTTTGCTTTTATCTCTTACTTTATAGGGATCGCTCTTTTTATATCTATTTTACATTTATTCTAGCCCTGTATAAGAAGTAATCTTTATTTAATAAGCCTTTTAGTTCCAGATATTTGAAAAATGTATGATCGGATATGTGAACAGTTCTTAAATTACTCGAATTTTATATAACCGATTATTCAAACTAACCGATAGTTTGAGTTTGAATAAGATAGATCTCAAGCTCTATCCGGTACTCAGATGCTCTGTATATCTCTGTATATAAATGAATGCCTGAGTATAAAAAATTGAAATAGAGTACAAAAACCAGGTATTCTTAAAGTCCTGAACACTATGCGGAAAAAAAATATTCCTGAAATTGTTTTATAGCGGGGGATGGATTCGAACCATCGGTCTACGGGTTATGAGCCCGTCGGGATCTCCTGGCTACCCCACCCCGCTACAGGGTTTTATACGTCAGGCACTCTGCCTGAGACAGCTATCAGAACATACTAACGATTGGTTATATACTTTTCGCTCGGCTTACCGGTCTTTCCGTAGATGGCGGAAAATTAATGCAGCTTATTTGTGCAGCTATCTGGAAACTCTCTAGTTTCACCCTGATATTAGCGGATTTGGCTTCAAATTTTACTTTCCAGGATTCTTCAGATATTTTTGGGAAAAATATTTGAAAGCCGAAAACCCACATTATACTATGACCAGATGTTTGTTTTGCGGTGCCTATTGCGAAGTAAAATGCGGAGTCTATTGTAATACCTATCCCGGGAACCCGGAAGAAAAAGAGCACAGAGAAGATGTAAATATACTGGGATGTACTCAGATAGGTACGTCATATATCTGTGACAGTTGTCTTAAAGACTTAAAAGAAGCTCTTGGACTCCCATAAACGCTCTGAAGGAGAGGATAATAGCTGAGGACAGGGTTGCAGCCGGTAGACAATAAAATCTTATGGTCTTATTCTGATGCCTGAGTAAAAATAAAACGGAGGTAGGGATGAAAAAGAGACTGCAGTTCATACCACCTCAACATTCAGTTTAAACCTGTCTTCCATCCCGGTTACATTTTCCCAGGACCTTCTGTATACTGCTGTTACCTGCTGGCTGCCCTCAGAATCTGCTTTAATTTCCCATACGTGAACTCCTCCGGCACCAACAAGAGGTTGTTTGCTTTCCTCAGATTGGGGAGGATAGTATTCGTCCGAAACCAGACTGAGCCCCTGGCTCAGGTTAAGTTCCCATAAATAACCCGTTGTCGGGTTTTCCTGAAGTTTTAGATAAAATGTCTCTTCATTTTCGAGATTAATAGTTGTTCCGTTACCAGCTTCGGTTATTAACTGTTGTTTGGGTGGCATAGGGTTCGGTGTCTCCTCCAGGATATTATCAACAGTGAGTTCAAAAGACCCGGTTACTCCGTTTACGTTTACAGTATAATTTCCGGCACTGAGGCCCTGGACTTCAAGAGGAATTGTTTCGCTAAAATTCTCTATTGCCTGGGTACAGATTGCATCTTTCGGGCGTTTTGTCGTGATAGTGATATTGAAGACATTTCCTTCCCTTTCAGTTTCTATTTCATCAATTTCAGTACATCCGTCAGGCAGGTAACCTTCTGCAATTACATTTACCTGAACGGGAAAAGACTCGAGAATCA
>DUIO01000350.1:3700-3917 GCA_013330315.1 Methanosarcina sp.
ATCCTTTGCTTAAACTTCAATTTTGTCCGCAGCTTTGCCAGATTATCTCTTTTCCAGTCTGAACCAGGACTTATTGTCAGTTAACCAGAGATTGATTATTAGGGATTGATTATCAGTTACTAAAAACGATTGTCAGTTACTAAGCCAATTCTCAGTTAGCTAAAACCAATTCTCAGTTAGCTAAAAGTAGCTGTTAATTAACTGAAAGTACTTGTCA
>DUIO01000244.1 GCA_013330315.1 Methanosarcina sp.
TAATGGGAAAACTTCAGGAACATAAAGGAAAGGCGTCATATTCTCGTCAGAACCCACATTGACTCCACAGTCGATCAGGATCCTGGACTCAGGAGTAGAAAGCAAAAAGCAGCTTCTACCAACTTCTTTACATCCCCCGAGAGCTGTAACCCTTACCCACTGGTCTTTTGAAGTACACTCCCTGTGAATCTTTCTCCCCACGGTTTTAAGGATTTCCTTTCTTTCTTTGAGGTTGTTCCTCATGAATTCCCTGATATTTTTTACTGTACGGGACTTAATTGGAGGAGTCCTGACAACTTTGGGAATCCAGCCGATCTGTTTTGTAATCTCTCTAAGGGTTGCGCCGTGTTTTCCTATTACAAGCCCGGGCTTTTCGGCTTCTATAATCACTTCTCCGGAATCGGGATCAAAATAATAGCTGGAGATTACGGATTCTTTTGGAACAACTTCTTCAATTATAGAAATAGAGTCCTCAGGAGTTGCAAGTACCCTGGGGTCGGGCCGCATGGCAATCCGCGTCCTGAGTTCTTTTGCCAGGTTGCGAATTATATTCCCGTCATCTGCGAATTTTCTGGGCTCTTCTGTGTACAGGACAAGCTGAGGGCCTTCAAATTCGACGTCAGTAATTGTGACTCCTGCGGGTAGATTTTTCTCAATTTTGTGTTTGAGGTCTAATAGCACGTCTTCTATAGGCATTAAGAATCTTCCTTTTTGTCAAAAAATCAAAAAGTATCTGGATGTTGAAAAAATAATATTGAAAAAGGTGTTAGTTTATATTTTGAAATAAAAAACCAACAGTTAAATTATTAGTTTAATGAAGCCCTTCTGGATTTTACTTCTTCAGGATCCAACCTTTTGAATGCCTCCTTTGTAATTACGACTACATCGATATTTTCTCCGGAAGCTGAGTCTCTTTTCGTTGCATTGTGGATCGCCCGGATCGCGAGGTCAAGGCCTTCTTTTACAGTCATGTCCTCTCTGTACTGGTCTTCCAAAACTCCGTATGCCATAGGAGAACCTGAACCGGTGGCTGAAATCCTTGTCTCTTCAATGCTTCCCCCTAATGCATCCAGTGAGTAAATCCCAGGTCCGTTTTTGTCAACCCCTCCTATAAGGAGCTGGACCATCATGGGATAATAGCGGTTAGCATTTAAAAAGTTCGACATCAAAGTAGCAATCCCTTTGATTGTCATGGATTCGTTCCTGCGCATCTTATAGAGCTGTGACTCCACACTTACCAATCGCACAAGCTGCTGGGCGTCCCCTACCGAACCGGCGGTTGTCATCCCTACCAGGTCATCTATCTGGTAAACTTTCTTTGCAGTTTTGCTTGCGATGAAATGCCCCATAGTGGCTCGCTGTTCGCTTGCGAGCACAATTCCGTCGGTACAAACTACTCCTACGGTAGTTGTGCCCTTTAAATATTTGTCATTATCCATAAACATACCCTCATAATAAGCTGAAAATGAGAAAATGGCGCTAAAAAAAATGTTTTAGTTGAGGTGAGCATTTTTAGCTTAAATCGCAGGATTTAGCAATCCATTATCTCATTATTAATATCGCTATATATAAGTTTTCCTCCTTCTTTTTCTGAATGCGCTTTCATTTAATATCGGAGGATCGCCTGATAAAATAATTTTTCTGTTTTTCTATATACTGAATGTTCTAATAATTTTCAGTGCAAATAATCAAAATTTAGCGTGAAAGACCTTCCACTTCTTCAGCCAGCTTCTTTACCCTTTGAACTACATGTTCGGATACATTTTTGCTATACATGAGCTCCATTCTTTCCTGTATAGTTATCCTGCGCGTTCCTTTTACAAGGTTATCTGCATGCGCAACGATCTTTTCCTCAGGGCTCCTTGGGAAATAATCGTCTTCCGGAAGACCTAACTTTTTTGCTTCTTCTTTTGAAACACCGGCTCCAATATGCCTTTTTATTATTTCGGCGACTTCCGGCTCTATTCCCCTGCTCATAGCCAGCCTGAACCCTTCAACTGCATGGGATATCTCATGTGTCCGGCATCTTCCCGCATCATGCAAAAGAGCTCCTGCCTCTACAAGCTCGAGATCTACTTCCTTTCCTGCTGCTTTTGCCTTTTNNAGCTTCTACACGCTTTTTCAGGACTCCTACAAAGCGGGAATTGTCATAAAATATCAGGTCTTCCCCGCACATCGGGCAGAGAAACTCCGTCTCAGTCGCTTCGTCAAAAAGGAGGCGAACACAACCCTGCGGGCAGACATAAAATACATTATTTTCCTCAAAGTCAAGGCGGGTCTTCAGATTCCTTAGCAGCTTTTTCTTTTCCCTCATAAGCTGGTGCTCTATGTCTGAAAAGTCCAGATGCCAGAGATAAGTCAGCCATCCGCTGTTAGAATCTCTTTCCCTTACAACTATTGCAAATTTATTTTCGTAAAGTATAAAAAGAGTTCTTCTCACGGTATTCAGCAGAACTCCGGTCTTATTAGCAATTTCTTCATCCGTGACATTGCCTTCGGGCATCTGTTCTATCATTTTAAGCCCATCATCCCCTACAAGGCTCCTGAGGTATCCTCTAATTACCTTGTCATTCAAATCGACCAAAGTGTTCACCTCGCAAATCCCTTATATGAATTGAACATACCAGTATTAAAATTTACATCACGAGTTTTCTCAAAAAGATCTTTTATCTGAAAAAAACTGCATTTTTTAGTTTCCGAACCTCATGCTTCTCAGGCNNTGTAATAAAAGTCTTTATCCTCTCTGCCCCTTTTTGAAGAGATAGGACCGCCTCGTCTCTTGTTGAGGCAAATGAAAACAGGGAGGTTAGAGGCCAATCGGGCTCGGTAACGGTTCCCTGGGACGGAATATCCGCGCTTTTTTCCCTGAGGATGACTTCCATGAGTCTTTTGTCTATAAAAACTTCTCGATCCGAGTAAAGAACTCCTCTTGCGGCAAACAATTCTACCTCCGGCTTTTCCGGAAGTTTTCCGCTGAAACAGTCAACGTGAGCTTTAAAAAGGTTAATCCCCATTGCTCTTTCAACCGTATCCAGGCTGCCCTGAAACCTCGGGTTTATTTCGAGTATTACGGGTCCCTGTTCAGTTACCAGAAAGTCAACCCCGTTTGAGCCGAGAAGCCCGAATTCAAGCATCAGTTCTTCTGCAAGAGCTTCCATTTCTCCGGCATATTCTGTTCTGAAAGGAGTCACATTTCCGCAATAGGCAAACGGCAGCTTTGAAAGCCATGGTATCCCTATTAACTGTTCATTTACGGCAATTGCTAAGGATTCATTTTTTGTAGAAAGCAAAGAGACGCTTGCAGGTGTCCCCTCAAGG
>DUIO01000054.1 GCA_013330315.1 Methanosarcina sp.
TGTGATTTTGTTCATGTGATTTTCATGTGAATTTGTTTATGTGATATTATCATCGCAATCCTGAAAAATATCGTAACCGGGTTAAAAAATACTAAGCAAGGTAAAGGTCCATCAGAGGTATATGAATGAAATTTTTCAATTTGAATAAATTATTTAATCCGAAAAAAATTTCCATTTTCTCCGTTTTATTGATAATGTTCAGTTTGGTTCCCAATTGTGCACTTGCCGATGAAGAAACTGCACTTACTGATAAAGATGATACACAGCCGTTATTACCGGAAGAAGATTTTGGTACCATGCAAAGCAGGATGATCGAATCAGTCGACAGGATGATAGAAGTTATTGGAAATTCTACGGAAAACCTTGACGCCGATACCCTTGAATCGGCTGAAGAAATGATGACAGAACTTACATCAATCAAGGAACAAATTTCCGAAGCCGAAACAGAATCCGACCTTCAGACAATTAGGGAAGAGCTTGGTACTCTTCTGGAAGAGGCTCCTGAAGAACTGAAAACTATCCCCGGATTTGGAATGGGTCCAGGTCACGGACAGAGCCAGAACGGAAGTGAGGTCTCTCCCCGGAGCCCGGGGAATATGTCAGAAGGGCGTCCAGAGATTCCTGAAGGAGCCGATGCGATGAGTGAAAACATGATGAACAAAAACTCGAGCATGGAAAAGCAGGGAACGCCCGGCCAGGTTCCTGCCAGTCAGGAAAATACAGAAAATGCAGAAAACAGTGATACAGATACATCTAATGGGGCCGGTTTCTTTGAAAAGCTCATTAACAATTTGAAAGCCCTTTTCAGCTGATTCAAAACAATCAACTTTTGAGGTTATTTTAAAGCTTAAGAAACAAATGAGAGGGTTAACCCTCTCTTTTTTTCAATAACTCCTTTGCTAATGTCCATTATTGAGACAGACGGCTTGACAACAATAAACATTTCCTGGCTTATTGAGTACGCAAACTCCTTTCCAGATTCTATATGATCTTTGAGGCAGGGCTGTTGCAGGGTGGCTATTGAAAAGCTCGAATTTGAAAGTTTTATTCCGAAATCTTGAAGCTTGAAGTTCCGAGAGTCCTCACTTTTTCCAGTGCAATGCCGGATTTTTCAATCTTCTCAAGAGCTTTCGATGCAGCTTTCCTTACGGAAGCATCAGGGTTTTTTAGTGCATGTACAAGGCCTGAAACCGCTTCGGGGGTACCTATCTTTTCGAGTGAAGAGATTATGGGTTTGTGAATCAGAGACTCGGGGTCTTCAAGAATCTTTATCAGTTCAGGGACAGCTTCTTTTGCCTTGATGTCTCCTAGTGATACAGCAGCAGCTTCCTGAACACTATGTTTTGGATCGTGAAGAGCTTTTAAGAGTCCTTCAACAGCTTCGGTTTTTTCTGTTTTTCCAAGGCCTATAACTGCAGTCTCCCGGACCGAACTGTCAGGGTCATCAAGGGCTTTGACAAGACCCTCAATGGTTTCAACCGTACCTATTTTTCCGAGTGAATTCACTATTATTTTCCTTACAGAGCTGTCATGGCTATCAAGGGCTTTAACAAGGCCATGGGCGGCTTCCGGGGAAGCGATATCTGCAAGTGCATCAGCAGCCCTGCTCCTTAAATACCAATCTGCATCACCAAGCTCTGTGAGAAGGGTAGAAACAGCATCAGGCGTCCCTATTTTCCAGAGGGCTTCTATCGAGGCTTTTCTCACTTTTCTGTCAGGAGCCTCAAGTGCCTTTACGATAACAGACACCGATTCCGATGCACTTATTATTTTGCAGAGGGCTTCAGATGCAGCTTCCTGAACTGGTTGCCTTTTGTCCTTTATCGCCTCCATCAACTCATCAAGAACATCAGGTTTGCCTCTTTTTCCAAGAGTGTCCACAGCCTGCTGCTTTACTGTATTATCAGGGTCTTCAAGAGCTATTATAAGCCCGCAGGCTGCTTCATAGGTATTTATTTTCCCAAGAGCTATTATTGAAATTTTTTTCAGGGAAATATCCGAATGGTTAAAAACTTCAGTAAGCCCGGACACGGCTTCCGGAGACCCGATTCTCATCAGTGATTTTACCGATTCTTTTTTAATGAATTTATCCGGATCATCAAACCCTTTAACAATTCCTGAAACTGCTTCAGGGGTGCCTATTTTTCCGAGAGCGATTATTGCAGTCTTTTTGACAGAGGTTTCATTATCTTCGAGTAATTTTGTCAGACCAGATATCGAACAGAGGTCATTGATTTCACCCAGTGCCTCTGAAGAAGCAACTCTTACTTTCGAGCTGGAATCTTCAAGGGCTTTGAGTAGCGCAGGAACAGAATCAGGATCCCTAATTTTCCCAAGCTCCTCTGCAGCCGCTGCCCTGTTCCCCGCAAAAACAGAACGCTCCAATTTCTTTATCAAACTCTTTGTGTTTTCATCCATCTCTTTTCATCCCCAGCAAGCGCAAAAATTCGTCCAAATAACCTCAAAAAACCCAAAAGTTTCGAAGTTCGGATATCACAGATTTGTATAACATAAGCTTGATCATAAACTTGAATAAAATAATTTTCATGAAATTTCATGAAATGTTTATTATCAATATTTTGTACGCTTATGGTCGAGTAAATCAAAATTAAACAGCTTGACCCGCGATTTAAAGCATGAAAATATACATATATTTAACAATAATTTTATATAACTTGGCCCCTTACTTACTACATTTTTTTAGTATATTGCATTCAAATCTATATGAACTTTTAGCTCAATTTTCTTCAGATAACTGAAATCACTTCAGATTATTATAACAAAAGGATTAAATTCGGTTTTTNNTTTTTATAAAATAGAATTAAATTTAACTTCAAGATCCAACAGGAATTCCATTCTTGGAATATTCTCCAAAAGCATCAGTAATAAGAGATAAAAATGTTAATAGAGCTAACTTTACAGCGGCAACTTAATAAGGTAACTTTACAGAGACAGCTTAATAGGATAACTTAATAGAGAGAAATAGCAAGAGAAGGAAAATAATAGTAAGCTACCAGCAGAACGGATAAGCTAACTGCAGGTACTGTGATATTATCATCCAGATTCTCTATCCTTTCTACAAAGGAGCATACAATTCCTGCAAAAACTCCTGCAACTCCCATTTTTGCGCCTATTATTATGCACATCACGAGCATACCTGCAGTTCCTTCCCAGGCTTTTGTCCTTTTGTTATACTTCAGGTTTCTGATTATCCCGGTAATTCCATCCCCATATGCCATAAAAAGTACCGGAACTACCCCGAGCCAGAAAGTCCTGTCGATATACCAGGTAAAAAGTACAATTAATCCCCAGCTCAATGTAAAATCAACATCGTAAATATTTTCTGGGTCCTGGAACCAGTACATGCGCCTGTTAAGTTTATGAGGCAGATATGTAGCAAGAGCAAGCCCGAAAGCCATTGCTGCCGGCAGGATAGGCTCGTGAGCAACAAAAGGANNTGCTGTCAGTCCTCCTGCCAGAAAATGAATTGCTTTTCTTGAAAAATACATTGAAGAATTTGTTGATCTCCCCTTCTTTAAAGCAAACTCATATACCATTTTTGAAAGAACGAGGAGGACAAACAGGTTCCAGACCGCAAGTCCTGCAAATACGGGCAGATCAGCATATATCAATTCAATGGAGATTTGAAGCACGGCTTCCATAACATTTTCTATATCTTTTAAATATATGGTTTTTTGGGTTTTCGTTTTTTCTTATAGATGCAGCTTACTTATTTGCCACACAGAGAATTTCCAATCCTTATTTTCTCATCAAAATAAATTCATTTTTATTTTTTTCTCTGTTTTCAAATAAAAATGGAAATGCCTATATAACTTACAATCTTGACACTGTTACTGGAGGACTTCTATGAAATTCAACTGGATCTTTTTAGTCCTTCTTTTATCCTTGTCGCTTAACCTTGCAGGAAGCGGGTGTGTTTCTGAGGGCGAAGGAGCAGAAGAAGGCGAAAATACAGAAGCAGAGGCTGAGAGCAAAGTATCGAATATCCGGGCAAATCCTGTGACTCCCTGGAATCCCAAACCAACCGAACCGGTTATTGATCCTACTGCCTACATCCATCCGCAGGCATCAGTAATAGGAGATGTGACAATAGGCGCAGGTGTAATGGTTTCTCCCATGGCTTCGGTCAGGGGTGATGAGGGCATGCCAATCTTTGTAGGAGATGAGAGCAACGTCCAGGACGGTGTTGTACTTCACGGCCTTGAGACTATTGACGAAGAAGGCGAACCTGTGGAGAAAAACCTGATAGAGGTCGATGGTAAGAAATACGCGGTTTATGTCGGAGAAAGGGTTTCTCTTGCTCACCAGTCCCAGATTCACGGCCCGGCATATGTTGGAAATGACACCTTCATTGGTATGCAGGCTCTTGTTTTCAAAGCCAGAGTGGGAAATAACTGCGTACTTGAGCCGACATCGGCAGCGATTGGTGTAACCATACCTGATGGCCGATACATCCCTGCAGGCACAGTGGTAACCTCTCAGACTGAAGCAGATAAACTGCCGAAAATTACGGATGACTATGCTTTCAAGCATACGAATGAAGGCGTAGTCTATGTAAATGTCAACCTGGCTGAAGGGTACGGCGCATAACAAAACCATGGATTAATTTAGAGATATAAGCAGAGTGCAAAATAGGTAGAGAGTGNNGACCCTTTAACAGAAAAACCTTTATCTGCCCTTTTTCCTGCCCGAGCTGTCTGAAATTTCATGCTTTCGGGCAAATCCCCTATTTTACATTCCGAGTTACATTAAGTTCATATATTCAACTATGTTTTCTCAGTTACTGGCGCTGGTTAAAGCCTCTCCAGACAGTCGGGATACATGATTTTATTTTCAGGATACACCGGACAATATGAAAGACTAGCGAACACATGAAAGATTAACCTGTGTCGCTTGTTTATACAGTTATACCCTCAATACAGTTATACTCTCGACACAGTTTAATAAATTTTATGAATTTTGATGAATTATAATTTTGTTCAAGTACACTCAGATTTAATATTAAATAAGCACATTATTAAAGAGCGTTTAGAGTTTTGAACATTTGAACCTGTATTGGGATTAATTAGGAAAGTTATAATTTACTGTAATTGTTAATGTTTTGTCACTTAACCTTAATTATGTCCTGAAGTCCTTTGACCTTGAATTACGTTTTAAATTTACAGAAACCGGATTAAAATCCGTATTGGAGGACAATTTATGTCAAGTGATTTATACCGAAATATAGTGATTGCAACAGATGGGTCCGCAAATTTCCGAAAGGTTATTTCCTGTGGTATAGAGATTGCAAAGCTTAGCGGAGCCACTGTTTACGTCCTGTACGTAGTGGATACTCCATCGTTAATTTCTGAAATATGGACTGCCGGTAAAGAAGCGATCCGTGAAATGATGGTGAATGATGGAAAGAAAGTAATATCGAAAGTTAAGAAAATTATAGAAGAGTCGGGTGTAGAAGTCAAGGAGGTTCTTTTAGAGGGGCATCCCAGTGATGAAATTATCAAGTTTGCAGAACATAATAATATGGACCTGATAGTAATGGGTACACTCGGAAAGACCGGATTCGAAAAATTCATGATGGGCAGTGTTGCGCAAAAGGTGGTAAGGTGTTCCAATGTCCCTGTTATGGTAGTCCGAAACTGGGATCAGGAGGACTCAAAGATAATCTGTACTCAAGAGAACGGTAGCGTTGCGAATTCGCTCTAAGCCGGTTCAGGTTCCTGTTTGTATACAGAGAAAGTTAATTTTCCGATTTTGAGTTTTCGACTAATTGCACTGCATAATCAGCTATCTTTTCCTGGCCTGTGGGAGCCAATTAAAGCCCTCAAGGTTAGGAAAATAAATAACTGGGACCCTATCTTTGTCAGATAACTGGTAATTTTACTTCATTATTGGATGATGCCTGTTTTACCTACCGCCCTTATTTCTCCGGCTTATGGAAATTCTCTCATCTGTGAGACTTTAACTGATGCCATATCATAACTTATAAGGATTGCAAAGTCAGATTTATACTATAGGCTTTTTTAAAAAGCCTGTCCATAAAAGTCTATAGATAATATTTTGTTCCTGTTCAAGATGAAAAAAGTGAGTATTGTGCAGGCAGCATTCACGTGAATATGAGGCAATTTAAAAAAAGCAATTAAAAAGGCAATCTAAAGGGGTGTTTTTTCTGGAGCTCAGTTTTAAAGGCGGATGCAGGGAAGTAGGGCGGTCTGGTTTACTTGTAAATGAGGAAATTCTATTCGATTACGGGATAAAGACTGGAGACATCCCGCAGTATCCTAAAAACGGCATGGAACCAAAGGCTGTGCTGATCTCTCATGGGCACCTGGACCATTGCGGGGCTGTCCCGAACCTTATGTACATGAGCCCTGAAGTCTTCATGACTCCGCCAACAGCAGATTTTACCGGTCTGCTCGGGAGAGACACACTCAAGCTTGCAGGGACAACCCTTTCGGGTGTATCCCCTTTTGATCCTGATGACCTTCAAAAGCTTAACCAGCTTACCCGTAGAAAAGATTATGGGGAAACCTTCAAGACCCACGGGTATAGAGTTTGCTTTTATAACGCAGGCCATATACCTGGAGCATCAGGAGTTCACATTGAATCCGAATCAGGAGAAAGCCTTTTTTATACAGGAGACCTGAGCCTGCAGGAAACAAGGCTTGTCCCGGGCGCAGAAGAGTTTCCTGAAGCTGATACCCTTGTGCTTGAAAGCACTTACTTCGGGGAAGACCACGTCCCTCGAAAAGAAACCGAAGAGCGGTTCATAGAATCGGTCTATGAAACCCTTGATAGAGGAGGAACTGCTCTTATTCCTGCTTTTGCTATAGGCAGGACCCAGGAAGTGCTTATGCTCCTTGATGCATACGGAATCCCTGCTCATGTAGACGGAATGGGGCGGGACGTTTATAAAATTCTCAGAAAATACCCCGAATACCTCAAAAATCCTGACCTGCTTGACAGGGCTTTTAAACGTGCTACACAGGTAAAAGACCAGCATAGAGAATCAGTCCTTAAAGAGCCATCCGTCATTGTCACCACTGCCGGAATGCTGAATGGGGGACCTGCACTTTATTATCTGAGCAGGCTTTACAAAGACCCTAAATCAAAAATACTGCTGACAGGCTATCAGGTCGAAGGCACAAACGGAAGGCTCGCCTTAGAACACAGGATGATTGAAACCAGGGAAGATATCCTCACACTCAAGCCTGCGGTCGAACAATACGATTTTTCTGCCCATTGCGGGGATAGGGAGCTGAAACAGCTGGTAAAGAATTTCTGTAAAAAAGGCACTGAAAGGGTTTTTGTTATGCACGGAGAGAAAACGGAAGCCTTTGCGGAATGGATTCTGGAAGAAATTGGAGTTGAGGCTTATGCGCCTGCAAACGGAGAATCTTTTAGCTTTTAAGTGGAAAAACATGGATGCTGGACTGTCCCAAAAACCCGATAGGAAATGGTATTTTGCTTTCCTGAAAAAGAACTTTTATGCAAAATTCCACAAATACTATGGGAACTAGATTAACAATAATTACGTGATTTGCTGTTGCTTACTGTGCCAATACCCAAAAAAGAGGATCTTTAGCTCCTCACAGATATGAAGAGCTTCGATACATCAGATGCCTATAGTTTGTATATCATAACCAACGCTCAATAGGATCATAATACCAGCACTTTAGGTTGCCAAAGTCCTGTATTACTTTCTCCTGAGTTTCCATCCTATGTACAGGCAGGTTAAGCTTCCCAATGACTCAAAACCTGGAGTAGAGCTAATTACATTCGATTTATTTTCATTTGAGTTGTTTACACTTGAAATGTTTTCACTAATAATGTTTGAATCATTTGTGGTCGAACTATTGGATTCTATAGTATTTTCTTCCGATGCAGATAAGTTCGATGTTTTTTCAATCACTTCTTCGGAAGTTTTTGAACCAAATTCCGACGATTCGATATCATCTAGTGTTAGATTATTTTCGCGCATGAACGCCACAGGGATTTCCTTAACTCCCATCTCGTTTGCTTTTGAGTCAATAATTTGATAGAACTCGTCCATAAATTGCTTGTCAACTGTCGCACTATTATTAATGCTTATCACTAATACACCATCAAGAGTTGGAGTAAAAGTGCTAACAGGGCCAATTGGATCAGCATACCTCAGCGGCTCCGGTCTTTGGTTATTATCTTTAAAGAATTCATACAGTATTTTTGTAAGATTGTCCCTCCATTGGTACCTTTCCTCTTCAGTTGTAAAAGAGGGCACGTTCCCATATCCAGCAATAAAATAAAAATACGAATCATTTTCCAGTTTATCAATAAGTTCCGGGCTAAAGTTGTGCTTCGCAGTCTCATTTTCTTGTGTACTTACTGCCGATGCAGGCATCATGCTTAATATCATTATTGTCAAAAGAAATATCCATATTCGAATTTTTCTCTTCATTGTCTTACTCCTGCTCAGTTTTTCGGAAGCAGGATCAAGCAAAAATTAAGTGTTAAAAAACTAACAAATCGTGCTTCCTGAAAATTGGAATTGAAGTTGACCTAATAATTAATTCCAACTAAATAAACTCCTTTTAGACGCTTCATATGAATTTATCGAATTTGTCTTCGAACTGATTGGTTGTATGCTATATTCAAATATCTGATTAAATTTGCCCTATGAATCTTCGGGATTTTGCACAGAAAGTATATAAGCAGGATGCGGTAACAATAATCTTATGGAGTATATAAAAATGCAAAGACTAAAATTTTAGTGGGATAATGGATGCTATTTATCAAAAAAGTATTTTAAGAATATCCTCTTGAATAGGAGAAATTGATCTTTAAATATATTACATGTTTTACAGTTTTATTTTAGGAGAAAAAACTACACAGCGCTACCCGGGTTTTATCTAGGAAGTAAAGTGGAAACAGGAGAATAGGCGGAAAAAATAGGAATAACTTTAAGGAGAAATAAGAGGACAAGGAGAGTTTAAAGAAGAGCCTTAAGCAAGACCCCTTCTCCTTTCACTTCTGTATTCTTCAAAAAGGCTCTCAAGCTTATCCTCTTTGGCTTTATGGCGCTTTACTTCGGCTTCTTTTTCCCAGGCAGCAATTGCAACTTTCAGGGCTTCCGGTTCTGCCATTGCAAAGTCTTCAGCTCTCTCTAGCTGGACATCCCTTAAAACCGGCACATCACCTTTAAAGAATGTTTCTTCCGCTGCATGAGAGATATCTTCAGGGATAATTACAGCCCTGACTCTTGCTTCTACAAGGATCTGGGCAGTTGCAGCTCCGCCTCCGCTAGGATTTTCAAGGAAGACTACATCTCCTGCTTTGAGACCGTATTTCTCATTCGTTTCGGCGATGGATTCTTTCGTAAAAGCAGCAATAACCTTAACCGGCGTGCCTTCACCACGGACTTCCATTTTCTGGATTTTGCGCAGTTTATTGCTCCTGCGCCTGAGTTCTTTTACGGTTTTATTTTTGGTGCTGAGCTCTTTTTTCAGACTCTCTATAGTGCTGTCCCTTATCTGGAGCTCTTTTGATTTCCGGACCTCACTGTAAGCTTCCTTTTTGAAGTTCTTTAACCTTGACTCAAGCTTTGAAATCTTTCTGTCTTTTGCAATGAGTGCCTGTTTCAATTCCTCAACATATTCCTGCAGGTTCTGGATCTGTTCTCCCTGTCTCTGGACAATCTCTCTCATTCTCTGGAGAGGCTCGTCAATAGCTCTTTCTTCGGGTTTTTCAGATCGTCCTGCCCTTGCTCTTGTAGCAGGTTTTTCACGTGCTTCTGAGGCAGCCCGGACTTTTTCGATAGCTGCTTCTATCGAGTCTCCGCGGATTACATGGAGTTTTATCATTTCAAGGTCTGCATTTTCCGGAGCTTTTTTTTCTATGCGTGTAAAAATGTTTTTATAACTCCTATAGGTAAGGAGAGCTGCGGTCAATGCATCTCTTTCGTGGTCATTGGAGTAGCCGAAAGTCTTGCCAAGTGCAATTTTTTCTTCTGCAGAGACCTCAATTCCAGGGCTTGCAGGAACAGCATTAAAGCTCCTCCTGATCTTTTCAACAGAGCCCGGCATTGGAGTAACATCGCTTGCGATTACTGCAGGTTTTCCGTATTCGGCAATAAGCTTGACAACCTCATCAGGAGCTATTCCCCTGAAGCTTTTCAAATAAAGGAGGTCTCCGTCGAGAGAAAGGATAGCTATGCCCACTGTTGTCCCGGGATCAAGCCCGACTATTGTAAATTTACGCCTCTGGCTCCTGGGTTTAAGTGGGACATAGCGGATTTTGTCGCGTTCGACATTTCTTACACTTACCTGCGCATCATTACTTGCCATTGAATGTATTGGAACCTCTCCACGCTTTGCATAAACTGTAAATTCAGATCTGACATAGCCTCCGAACCCTTTCACATTTACAGCTTCGTACCTGATGCCTTTTTCCCGTGAAAGGTCTTTGAGGGCATTTTCAATCTCCCTGCTTCTCTGAAGTACAGCTCCGTGTACCTTCCTTCTGTACCTGTTCTGACTCCATCCTCCCCGTCCCAGGGAACGGGCTCTGCTTACCTTAATTTTCGTAATGTCTTCAAAAAGAGAAACCTCATGACCGATTCCAAGGTCTGCAAGCCTGGCACAGGCTTCAGCTTCATCGTTTGGATTTTCCGGATCCACGGAGATGCCGTGCTTGCGTGCGAGCCTGACAAGAGGTTCCGGATGCAGCCCGCCTGTTACCTGGACAAGTTTGACTCCGTCAGGCAGGCGTTCCATCAGAGAAAGGAGTTCACTTCTATCAGCCGCAAGCTCGAAAATGTTGTCAACAGCTATTATCTCCGGCCTGTCCCTCTGGATCATATTAAAGATCTTCTGGCGTCGGAGCATACTGAAATGAGAAACTTCCCCGTCTCTGAGAATCGCAAGGGCATACCTGGGAAGTTCCCTTGCCCTGGGAGAACCCCGGGCAATATCGATTCCATAAATAATCCTTTTTTGCATGAACACCTATATTTTATTTTTTGTAGAATATATATTTAACTGATTTCTACCGTTATTTTACAAAATTAACATAATCTATATTAACATAATTTATAAGACCTGGCATAATCTATAAGATCTTGCTTTTTAACCCTGTACGCTTAATTTTAAAATTTTAATTACTTGTGAATTTTTCCGGAAAAATATACTTTAATTGACCTTTTTCCACGATTAACCTTTTCATTGAGATAAAATTATTAACTCCCTGAAAGCAGTGAACTTGAATATTTCAAAGATAACCCTTATTTTGCTGGCAAAAATTCACAATACTATAAAAGAATTATTTGTATTATAAAAGAATGGAAATAAATATCAGTATTAAGTCTACTCTAGCCCTTTAATTCGTAACAGAACACGACAGAAGTAATATATGCAAATACCATGAATTTATGTAAACACCAGGAACTCGGGACTACCTCGAAAAAGTATAAAAAAGGAATTAAGAGTTTTCAAACAGGATATAAAATTTAATACACAACAATTTAAGGCAATAGGTTATGTTTTTGTAAAAATATTCTCTATCCTGTTTAAGGTAGCTTAATTTTTATCTGACAACTTCGTTTTAATGTCAGTATCTTTACGGTTTTTTACTCCCGGATCTGTTTCAACATTTTCCGATTCAACGTTTTCTGTTTCAATGTCTTCCGATTCAATATTTTCCAATTCAATATCTTCTGCTTCAAATTCTTCTGC
>DUIO01000354.1 GCA_013330315.1 Methanosarcina sp.
AGAAAAAAATGAAGAGGAAAGAATAAGAAGAGACTGGAGATTCTCAATTTCAATCCATCTGAGTTAAGTTCAGGAGTGGTATATCTCCCAGGCCATGTAAAGCTTAATTTCCCTTATATTTCCCGTGGAGCTTTCAGTTCTTCTTCATTCGACTTCTTTTATTTCCTTTGAGCTTTTCATGTAATGCAAAAAGAGGTCCTCTCCCCATTTAAGGGCTGTTTTTTCAATGCTCATCATTGCATGGTTGTGGTATATCCCGTTTCTATAAAAGAGGGAGAAAGCCAGAAAGCGATCAGTTACTATGCTCGACGCTACTTTTACAGGGCAGTCACAGACGAAAATTTTTGCATTGTCTCTTTCCAGATATTCCCTTAAGGATGTGCTGTATTCCTTTTTCAGCCTTTCAAAAACAGGTTTCGTAATTATCAGGGATATTTCAGTTCCCTTTTTTACAAGCTCAACATAGGTTGAAGGGTAAGCTGGATTAAAATAAGAAGAAACTTCCATAACGTGGGTTGACTGAAGCAGTTTTTCTTCTATTCTCTGAGGGGTTTCGTACATCCTGTCAAGGTCGGGCTCGACGAATTCGCAGTGGCCCAGATCATCTATACGGTCAAGAAGATAGGCAGGAATTGCATTGATATTGTGATTTTCCCAGTAATCCATATTCTCTGAAAACACCCCAAGGGTGTTCAGAAGCGGTACCATTTTTTTAACTACCACTTTCCCGATATCGGAAAGTTTGTAGAGGTCATCCTCATGGATAATAAGTCCCTGACTGATAAGGATCTTGATTTGCGTCATTATTGCACTTGAAGTCACATTGAGTATATTTTTTATATCATCAATGTTTCGTGGCTCTTCCATCAGCAGCAAAAGAAGGTCCTTCCTTTTATCCGAGAGGAAAAGAGTGCCCAGCATTTCCAGTTTCATTGTAAATCTCCAGCCGCTTCAATTTAACATTTTTAGTTAAACACTCTACTCAAGACTTTGTTCAATTAATGTTTCGGGTTTCGGGATTCTTTTTAGGAAGCCTTACATGCATTATAGTTCCCGAACCCTCCTCGCTTTCCGCCCAGATCTCTCCTTCATGAGCATTGACAATGTTTTTGCAGATATAGAACCCTGATTCCAGCCCCTGATACCTGCGGGTCAAAGAGTCGTCAACCTGGTATATTCTGTGGAACAGGTGGGGGATTAACCTTTTATGAATGCCTGTTCCGCTGTCTTTTACGGTTATATGGATGTAATCCTCTTCCTCTATGGCTTTTACTTCCAGAATCCCGCCATTTGGTGTAAATTTTATAGCATTGCCCATAAGGATTGTGAACAGGTCTGTCAGTTTCTGCTTATCACCGAGGATAGGTGGCAGGTTTGGAGGCAGGTCTTTTTCTACCTTCAGCTCTTTCTCGTCTATCAGGAGGATCAGGTTAAGGTAGACATCGGAAAGTATTTTCTTTATTTCTACTTCGGCGAAGGAATACTCAATCTTTCCTGCCTGTTCAAGGCTCAGGTAGAGCAGGGAGTCAACCATTTGCTTCAACCTTTCCGAACTATTAATCACAGCATCTATTGCCTTTTGCTGCTGATCTTCTATAGTCTCCAGGGTATCAAAGTCCATAAGGTCACTGTAATCTATTTTTACCTGGGGAAGGCTTTCAGTCATAAATTCAGCCTTTATCCTGTTCAGAGACCTGAGTTCATCATTGGCTTTGGAAAGATCTTCAGAATAAGCTTTAAGGGCATCTTCAAGCTGTTTTCTCTGGATAAGCTGCCACATTCCCTGCACGAGGAGAGTTAACTGGCGCAGGTCAGATTCATCATAGGGCTCGTCCTTATTTCCGACACCTGCAACCGCAACTATCCTGTCCCCGTCAAATACGGGCACATTCATATGCCTTGTCAGATGCACATGGTCTTTGGGATACCCTTTTTTCAGGGAACTCGGAGCTGTATAATCATTTGTGATAATAGGCATCCTTTGCCTAATTGCCTCTCCCCAGAGCCCTGTGGTTTTCACGGGATAAATAAAGCGCTTGTCTTCGATTGCGCATTCTTCCATTGCGCTCTTTGACCAGGAATGCATGATCAGGGAGGTTTCATAAGCATCCATAAAAGCCAGGTATCCCAGTTTGCTGCCTGTAAGCCTGACTGCCTCTTCCCGGGCGAAGTCTGTTATTTCTTTCAAAGAAGCTCCTGTCATCCGGTTAAGCTTTACAAGGGCTTCGAGCCTGGCTTCGTTAAGTTTCTGTGCAGCTTCGGCTTTCTTACGCTCGGTTATGTCCCTGGCAACCGAGAGGATTGTTTTCTTTCCTTCGTAATCAATTATCCTGGCACTGACTTCAAGAGGGACAACCGTGCCATCTCTGCAGACAGCTCCGGCTTCATAAATCCTGGATCCCTCACTCTGAATCTTTTTAAGGTTTTCACGGACAGAATCCCAATACTCGGCAGGGATAATCTCTTCAGCCTCCATCTTCAGGATCTCTTCTTTGTCATACCCCAACCGGTTTACCACAGCCTGGTTTACATCAATATAACTCTTTCCTGCAGGTTCACGGATATACAGCTGATCATTGATGTTATTGAAAATGGTCCTGAATTTATGCTCGGATTCACGAAGGGTCTCTTCTGCCAGTTTATGCTCTATTGCAATAGCTGCCAGCTGGGCATTTGTTTTCATGAAATCCAGGTCCTCTTTATCAGGCCTATGCGCCTCTCCGTAGTATATGGAAATTACCCCGAGGACTTCTCCGGAGGACGAGACTATGGGTTCCGACCAGCAGGCTTTCAGCCCCGCTTCAGCTGCAAGTTCTCTGTATTCTGTCCAGTAAGGATGTTCCATTACATTATCTACTGTAATCCTTTTTTTCAAGAAAGCTGCGGTTCCAAATGATGCTGCCCCAAATCCAACCTCGATCCCGTCAGTTTTCTCCCTGTAAATCTCAGGGATTGCCGGAGCGGCACAGTAAAAGAGGTGCTTCTTTTCGCGGTCAAGGAGCATTACCGAGCATATAGACCCCGGCCTGATTTTTTCCATATTCCTTATAAGAAGAAGAAGTACACCTTCGAGAGGAGCTCCCGAAGCCAGCTTACCGAGCACCGTATTCTGCCCTTTAACCATTTCTTCTGCCAGCTTTCGCTCTGTTATATCTACAATTATGCCCTGGTAGTACGTGATCTTCCCATCTTTGTTTCTTCTGATAAGGGTCCTGTCATCAATATATCTGGTCTTGCCTGATTTTGTAAGGACCCGGTATTCCTAGGTGCATTCTGTATACCCTTCCCTGGAAAACTTCTCTACTTCGGAGCGAATTCTTTCCCTGTCAGCAGGATGTATAAGGTCCTTGTAAAGCATTTTTCTTGAGGTAAAATCTTCCTGCGTGTAGCCAAGTTTTGTAATATTTTCGGAGACAAATTCGACAGGCCAGCCCTCTTCAGGTTTGCATAAAAATACGAATACAGGACTGCTGTTGATGACATTTTTTAATTCATTTTTCTTTTTTAAGGCCCTTTGCATCGATTCTTCGGCCTTTTTACGCTGGGTAGCATCATAAAGAGTACCC
This sequence comes from Methanosarcina sp., assembly GCA_013330315.1. Taxonomy (GTDB): domain Archaea; phylum Halobacteriota; class Methanosarcinia; order Methanosarcinales; family Methanosarcinaceae; genus Methanosarcina; species Methanosarcina sp8098u. The sequence continues at coordinate 3,567 of DUIO01000354.1, forward strand.
TGGTAATGGCTAACCTTGCCTTCTTCATTTGTCCGAACCAGAACCTTAACTTCAACCCAGCGTATTTCTCCCGAAGCTGTAAATATTCTGTACTCTTGCGTAATTTCAGTGCACCCTTTCTCCAGGCATCCGGCAATTTCCGATTTTACTTTTTCGATATCCTCAGGATGGATAATATCCATATACCTTATCTTCCCGGAAATGAAATCTTCGACTGTATATCCAAATTGCAGGATATTTTCCGTCATAAGTTCTACAGGCCAGTTCTCAGTTGATTTACACAAAAAAATGACTATAGGGCTGCTGTTTATAAGTGATTCCAGATTTATATCGAGCCTTCTCATCGATCCAATCCCTTTCGATTCCTTTGTTTCAATTTTACGGACTGCCTGTTCCATGAACAAAGGCTTACACTCTTTTATCTTCAGGGTGCAGGAAATATATTTTTATATTAATAGCTGATTTCAAATAACCTTAAAGTTAAACAATGGGTATTAATCGCAAAAATGCTTTAGTATAGGTTTATTTTATAGCTAAATAATCCCGCATAGATATATATTCTGAATTGATAAATTTCCTGAATTGATAAATTTCCTGAGCTTCTATTCAATGATCCGGGAAATACAGGTGTTTAAAAAGTTGGATTCTCTAAATTAAATGGAAATACTAGCTTATTTATTTTTTTATTTTTTTTATTTTTTTATTTATCTTTCTATTAATTTGTATTTAATACATATC
>DUIO01000047.1 GCA_013330315.1 Methanosarcina sp.
AATATATAAGCACAATAAGAGATATATAAGCAATAAGAGATATATAAGCACAATAATAGAGGCAATTTAATGGGCTACAAAAGAACACATGGGGTCCCTGCTCTATTCTCATTTTTCATTCCCGGGCTGGGTCAGCTTGTAAAAGGGCATGTAGCCAAAGCGGTGGGAGTCTGGGCAGCCCTACTGATCAGCGCATTTATGAGTGTAATCGGAATTGGGTTTTTAATGGGAATAGTAGTCTGGATTGCACAGATCTATGATGCATATAATGCATGAGAAGATCTATGTGCATATAATTCATGAGGCATATATTCCTGAAAAAATAAAAATTAAAATGGAGCTGAGATAATCTGAACATCGGTGATTCTGTCTATTCAGCTCTTTTTTTCAGTCACTCTGTTTTTTCCAGGTTAGTCAGCTCCTGTATCCTCAACTTCACGACATCCATAGAGTCTTCGAAGAGCTGTCTGTTAATCTCGATTCCGAAGTATTTTTTGAGTTTTTCTTCGGGAAGCATTGTGGAACCTACAGAAATGTAGGCAATGTAATTTTTATTGAAGGTTTCCGGTTTTTCTTTGTATTGCTTGAAGAGGGCAAGAGTTATTGCTTTTGAAATTGCGTAATTGAAGGTGTAGTAATTATTTGTCAGGTAAATATGGTTGATGTAGGTCCACTCTGCAGAGTCTTCCGTATAATATTCAACGGATTCGCTCCTGTATTCTCTGGAAAGGTTTGTCCATAAAGCATTGAGTTCTGCTCCGCTGACTGTTTTATCTCTACTATTTCTTTCAGCACAAAGCTGATGAGCCTTATATTCGAATTCTGAGATCATAGGCTGGCGGGTAAAGTAATTCTGGTATTCGCCTATGTGCTGGGCAAGCACTGCAACTGCGGTCTCCCTATCGGAATTTTCAATAATATAATCAACAAGGAGTTCTTCATTAAAAGTGGAAGGGACTTCCATTTCATAGATCTGGCCTGAACAGTAAAGATAGTCTACGGAACTGCCCATAAGGTAATAATTAATCCCGTGTCCAAGTTCGTGAGTAAGAGTTTTCTGGTCACTGATTATACCATTATAGTTCATAAAAATCAGAGCAGGAGACTTCAAAGCGCAGAGCCCGTAACAGTAACCTCCGGGCTGTTTCCCATGCTCAGGGTCAGGATATACATCTATGAAATTCCCGGTTACCATTTTTAAAAAGATCTCATTAAAACGGGGGTCCATCCCTGAATATGATTCCCGGACCTCCTGCAGAGCATCCGTGTAAATATAATTTTTACCTGGCTCGTCTGTCAACTGCAGTGCAAGGTCGTACGGCCTGAGCTTTTTAAGCCCCAGTTTTTTCCTCCTGAACTCATTGTAATCTTCAAATACATTTTTTAACTCCTTGAAGACCTTATTCATATCACTAACCTGCTTCTTTGTCAGGTAAAGGTAATAAAGGCTGGACTCGTAAGAGTCTTCATAGTTCAGTTCTTTTGCAGCGAGGTCGTCAAGCCGCGCTTTTTCAAAATAGAGAGATGCCATTGAGTCCGATTCGTTTATCAGGTGGTAAAATCGTTTGTCATAACATCTTTTCCTGTTTTCCCGGCTCTGGTCCACTGAAAGCAGGGTGTTATAGGACTGAGAATTGACCTGAAATTCTTCCCCGTTCTCAAGGGTTATGTTCCCTGCCATTGTGACTTCATTGGTGATCCTGGAAAGGGCTTCAGTCTCCAGTTTCATGCGCTGGTTCTCAATCTCTGCAAGATACACGGCCTGTGCTTCATTCACCGGCCTGTGCTCTATAAACCTCATATAGTTTGCTTCAAGGTAAGCTTGATAAATTCCAAGCCCGGACTCTTCGGAAAAGAGCCTGTCCCATTCCTCTTTATTAAGTGAAGTTAACTTCACGGTTGCAAATGCACTCGCCTTTCTATGTTCCGTAACCAGGTCCTGAACTTCCTTAAGGAGGGAGTTAAAGAACCGGTCATTCACATTTTTACTGAGCTGAGTATATGCGTAAATATAGAGGACATCAATAGACCTTGAAAACTCTTTTTCGGCTTCTAGGTAACCCAGTAAAATAGACCCGGATAGTCTTTCGAATTCCGGACGAAAATCTCCGTTTATCTCCTCTGATCTCTTACTTAATGATGCCAGCTTTTCCAGAGCATCTCCCCTGCTGCTAAAGAGATAAGAATCATTCCATTCAGTAGTTACCTCATCAGAATTAAGCTTTTTATTTTGTCCCATAAATTCTACCCCTGGTAATTTATTAATCATAACCGAACTTTATTAATCGATAACTTAACTTTATTAATCGATAACCTAGCTGGTAACTGAGAAGTTAATACATGACTGAGGATATATACGGACTGATTCATATNNAGATGAATTCTTAAAAAAGGAAGTTTTATGGACTGTAGAAGAACACATGGAGTCCCTGCCCTGTTTTCGTTTTTCGTGCCTGGTCTGGGCCAGCTTGTAAAGGGACATCTTTTCAAGGCGCTTGGCATCTGGATAGCTCTCATGATCACCGGACCGGTGCATCTCATCGGGATTGGAATCTCATTATGGCTGATCATATGGGTCTGGCAGATCTATGATGCNNACTATCCACCCCATAAACTATCCGCCCCATAAACTATCTACTCCTTTAACCATCTATTCTGTGAGCTTTCAGTTCTTCTACTACTTCATCTCTATCTGATATCGGGTGTTTTCCGGGAAATCCTACAGACACGATAAAAAGCCGCTTATCGAGTTCTTTATCCCTTAGCATAAGAAGCACGGACTCGTTCAATGTGAACTCTGCCTGGTCTTCAGTCCATACATATTTTCCGCTCTCGGTCCTTACCTTTATACTTTCAGCTGGCAGGGGGTTATAAAGCCATTCTTCAACAGTGATTGTAAAAATGGTATGGTCGTAGTTTATATCAATCCCGCTTACTGTCCCTATCACTATTCTGTCCGAAGCATTAATCTGGTAAGGTATTTCGGCGGATTCCGGAACAAGCATGGCTGCTGAAGGGTCAGGGACAGAGGCCAGCAGGGCGGTAAGCGTGAATATCATAGAAAATAAACAGGATGGTTTCATATGTCTTTTAACTCCTTTTCAAGATCGCATTATAAATCTGAATACCGTTTATCACCTTATTTTCTGTTTTTGATCTTATTTATTGGTTTTTTTAACTGCAGGTTAATTTGAACATATAATGGAATCATTTAGTTGTTTTTAGAAAAATGTAGATATGACAGAAAAGTAAGGACAGGTTAAGCGATAAAGACAGATTGAGAGATAAAGACAGATTGAGAGATAAAGACAAATTGAGAAATAACGATGGATTAAGGAGTAAACGTGGTTGGGAAATGGGAGCAGATTGAGAAGAATGTGAAATTGGAAACTAAAAGCACACAGAATAGATGGTTAAAGGAGTAGATAGTTTATGGGGCGGATAGTTTATGGGGTGGATAGTTTATGGGGTGGATAGTTTATGGAGTAGATAGTTTAAGGAATCGATAATTAAAGGAATGAATAGTTTGGAAGATAAGTGGTCAGAAACGATTTAAGATTGAAAAAGAGATCGAAGAATATTAAACGGTTCTGAGCATAGTGGAATTGAGCAATTTAACATCTGACAGAAATGGTGGAAAGGCTAATAATAGCTGTCAGGCAGATAAGTATCCGAAGTACCGCGATTTTGAGGCGTACGGTACCCGATGAGGCATCAGTTCAGGCGGATACTATTGACCAAACCTGTTCTTGCCTTTCCACCGCATCTAATAATAAGGCTTTAGCCTTATTCTACCACTTTCTAATCATCTATTGCCCAATTTTCTTTCAGTTCTTTGCCCATCTATGAAACGACCCACTCATTTAACGCCAGGGTGGAGTGATGATCGTAATGGTAGCAAAGAACTTATTCATGTATTTCTTTTATACAGAAATACATTTTATGATTGGCTCTTTTTGTTATATATAACTTTCCAGACAACTATTTAAGGAATTCAACATTTTTTAATCTGGAAAAAGAGACAAAGCAGATACGAATGGTCTTTTGTAAACCTTTTTTGTCTTGATAAGTATTATGAACTATCTCTTTAAAAGAAGTTTGACAATTAGGAGATACCCTCCTGCCAAAAAGTTTCCATAACTTGAAAAGTTTTCATGGTTTTGAACATTTTATTGGCTCTAAAGGTTTCTATTGACTGAAAAATAGAGAGAGGAAGGCAATAAATTCTCCGGGCAATGCAAAGCGTTTTTATGCTGTACATGTTGAGGCGTTTAGTGACACGTACAGCCCTGAGGCATCTTTAAAAAACATCTTTGCTTGCTATATCCTCTGATTTTGCCTTCCTGCCGGACTGACCAGACCTGCATGATTTTTGAAGCATTCTATATTTGCAAAAAACTTCTACCACATCTGATTCTTTTACACTCTATTTTTCTACCACATTTTACTATCAAATTTCTTATTGTCTGACTGTCCGTTTTTTNNCTACTTATAATATATAAAAATTTTCTGTATAAAAAAGTAGATTAACTGTTTCCGCATCAGGAGCGCTTATAACCCTAATTGGGTCCCAGGCACGTGAGAATAAGTAAGAGTCCAGAAAAAACGAATCAAATCACAAATTAAACTTAAGCGAATTTAATCTGCCAGTTGCACACTTTTTACTTAACATTGTGCAGCATATTGTACGCGGCCAGCTTTCTAATATTTTAATTATATTTCACTTCAATTATATTCCATTTCAATTATATTTCACTTTAATTATATTTTACTTTGATTATATTTCTCTTTAATTATATTCCACTTTAATCATATTTTACTTCAATCACATTTTTAAACTCTATTTTTATCTTAATTATGTCCCATTTCTTAGTCCTTTACTTTAATTACTTCCCTTATTCAGAATAAGAGATATCGACAGGTTGGGAACTTACTTGAACTTTGAGGTTATAGGAGCTTATTAATGATTAAGGTGTGATCAATTGGCTTACAGGGTTCCATCCAGAGTTTCAGGGAAACCTTCACGAAAAAGCGTTTTATGTTTTTTAGGTCTTCATAAATGGAAGAGAAGTGGGGGTTTGAATGTCTACGCTTCTAATGTAAGGGAAAAATATTTTATATGTACGAGATGCGGGAAAAAGAAAACAGTATATGAACCTAAAAAAGATTAAAAATTCCGGGATTTCATGAAAGTTTCTGATTCCCCGGGACCTTTAATCTCTGAAATCTCATTTAAAATCTCGTTTATTAGAGCTTAATTATTTCTTCCTGAGCAGGAAGGCAACTATTGCCAGTACTGCAAGGGAAATATAAACTCCGGAGCCGGGTATTCCTTCCGCATCAGGTGTCCCCGGAATTTCAATTTCTTCTTCTATACTATGATTTACAACAAGTGGAGTTAGCTCAGCTGCCCAGGCTTTATCCCTGTTTTCATGGCATTGAAGACACGCATATTCTATAGTAATATGAGAGTTTGCATACTCATTTCCATCTTGCGGGTCTATGTAAGTAAATTCGGCATCTGCATCGGTATTGATCCTGAAAAGATGTGTTCTTAAATCCGCTTCGTACTGCGAGGTATTGACAGCTGTTCTAACAGCTTTTGGCATGTGGCAGTCAATGCATTTTACCCCCGCGGTACCCATTGAGGACTGGTTATAAATCTCAGCAGCCTTTACATGGCAATCGGAGCAATCTCTTTTTATTCCTTTTCCCTCAATAGAATTGGTTGCACCTGCATGGGCCGGACTATGCGGGTCGTGGCAGACCACACAGTCAAGTTTGCTCATTTTCCCGGATGCCAGAAATTCCTGGTACTGTTCCTGATGTCTGATAAACCCTTCACTCGCAGGGATCTGGTCTGACCTGTTCCCGCGCTGATGGCATTGACCGCACAATGAAGCATTCTTATCCACATTAATAGCCGCGTCCCCGACTCCTTTCTCTGCTACGTGCACACTGCCTGCACCATGACATGCTTCGCATTGTATCCCCGGAAATTTCCATGAGCCATTTATTCCTGGATGACCTTCGGTTGCAGAGTCATAAGATGCACCTGTAGCATGGCATCTCTGGCAGTCATATTCAACCACTTCTCCCGGATGATAGTCTACCCATTCTCCAGTTTCAATATTGTACTGGTTTGACCCGTTCACACTGAAATTTTCTCCGGTCCTGGTTATGATATATCCCTGCTCATTCATGTATCTGGCTTTCCATCCCCACCCGCCAATCACATAGGATATATTTTCTTTTGCATACCCTTCCGGCACAGGCAGGTCCGGTCTCATTTCCAGAGCTTCATCCGGCGTCGTGAGCATGTACCTGTGCCCTGAGGTTGACCAGTTATTATGTATCCCTACATGACAAACTCCGCATTCTGCAGCCCCAACATAGCTGGCTCCCTCTGCCGGTGCTGTTACCGGTGTTCGTTGCTCTCCAATAACATAAGTTTTGGCAGCTGCGGTAACGCATAAAAACAGTAATATAATTGCAATTATCCCCGCCGATTTCTTGTAAACCCCTATTATTATCCCTCCACGTCCAGATTTTATGTCCCAGAAAATTAAGACATCTTAGAAGATAAGGCTTGAAACCGTAAACACAAGTAAAAGTATGGTAATTATTAATACATATATAATTGAGACTATTTTCCTTTTTCCCGGGTCAGGCATTAACTTCTGGTACATTTTCACTATTTGAGTCCAGTGAAGATATATATGAGTTAAAACCAGAACAACCAGAATTAAACCCAGATAATAGTGAATATCGCCATAAAGATGCATTTTAAGCCTCAGGGATATCCCTATACCGAGCAATCCTGACAATACAAGGAACATCAAGGCTTCATTTATGAAGTTAAGTTTTTGCTTATTCACAAATATGACTCCCAAGTATACTCAATCTTTCAGTACAGTACAACCTGACACTCCTTATTCTGGATTCAAGGACCGAATTCAGATATCTAAGCTTATATGAAAGAATCCTGACCTGTGCAGGTCCCTTAACCCCCGAAATCTGTATTAAAATCTGTAATTCCTATTTTTCCGGAATAAATTGATTATTCTCACAAAACCCAGGGCAAATTTATCTTTATCACATATAAAAAATCGCCTTTATTACATATAAAAAGTTGCGGCTATATATTTTTATGTACGTTTCCTTTTATCTTTTTATTCGCGGCTTATTTATGCCTTTTTTGACAGGAATTTATTATACAGCTCTTAGTCCCCCCTTTAAGAGCATCAGGTTTTTTAAGATGTTCTTGTCAATGCCAGAATATCTATATAGTTTTACCTCCAAAAATATTCTGATCATATGCAAAGACTCGAAATCCTTACGCTTGTGCTTGACCACCAGAATTTCTTCCAGAACTCTCCGGATATAATCCAGCGCAACATTCCTGTTTCCCAGTGGCTGGATGGGCATGAGATCAATTTTATCTATGGTCCGCCTCATACAGGCAAAACATCCTTGCTGAAACAGGCAGCAGATATTGTGCAGGGTATGAAGGTATATATCGATTTTGAAGACAGCAGATTTAATGAGCTGAAACCTGAAGATTTTAGTAAAATCAAGGAGATAGCCATTGAAGGTTACAGGACAGGACATGAAGATAAAGAGCTTGAAAATGAAGAAAAGCATGATGAAAAGAATACCGGGTCTGTATACTATTTTCTTGATAATATCCAGAATGTTTCCGGATGGGAAGACTGGATTGATAGCCTTCAAAGAGAAGGAGCACATATCTTCATAACTTCTTCTACACTCCCAATGAATCAGGAAACCTCTTCACGTTTTGCAAACAGGATAAAAATACACAGGCTTTTGCCCTTTTCATTTAAAGAATACCTTACCCTGAAGGGGCTCAGGGTTCCAAGGCCTAACTTTCTTACACCTTCCCGATGCGATGATATGCTGTGTCTTTTCCTGCGCTATTTTGAAAACGGTGGCTTCCCGGAGATTATAAAAACCGAAGATTACAGGCTGTCCAGAAAGTATTTCGAGGAAATTTTGCAAGAAATCATTGCCAGGTATAATATCCGGGACCCGCAGGGGATAAAAAAACTTGCAGTTTTCCTGATCTCGAACATGGCATCTGAATATTCTGTCGATACTCTAAGAAAAATGAGCGGAATTGATAGTGAAGATACTATCCGTGATTATCTGGACTATCTGGAAGGGGCTTCTCTTATTTCTCGGACTAGAATGTTTAATTACACTTCTGAGAAACCAGAAAATGAAAAGGAAAATGAGAAAGAAAACAGGACAGAAGAAGGAATAGAAAAAGGAATAGAAAATAAAAAAGCAAACAAAGAAGATATACCGTGTAAAGTATACGCAGCAGATACGAGTTTCTTCAAATCGGTATTTCCCAATTACCCGGACAGCCTTGGTCTTAGATTCGAAAACCTTGTATTTCTTGAGCTGCTCAGGCAGGGTAAG
>DUIO01000139.1 GCA_013330315.1 Methanosarcina sp.
TAAGGTTTATTCCTACTCACAAAGGTCAGGGGCTTCCAGCTTCGGAAATCGAATCTCTTCCGATTCGCTCGGGCAGTGCAAAGAACTCAACCTATTTTACACTGCTCCCCCAGAGCCTCACAGATTTTGACTGGCTTGTTGTCCTNNGAAGGAAATATTAAAGAAGGAAATATTAAAGAAGGAAACATTAAAGAAGGAAATATTCCTGCCCTCATAGATAGCAGGATTGGATGCTGATCTGCTTGTGGGGATTCAGGTATGTCATAATGCGGACATGTTTGGTATCAATGAGCAGGGAAAAAGGTCTATTTCTTCAAGTTATACTGAAGTCTCCAAAAATTGGAAACCATAAAGCATCGCTCAATAAAAAATATATGGAAAAATATAGTTGCTAAGGGTAAAAGGTAGCTTTTTTTGTCCTGCTTTAATAGTGTAAGTCCTCCCGGAATTTTCCGGTTATTTAAACTAGTTATTCATTTACTTTATCCAGGGCAGCAATACAGGCTTAGAAGGCCCATTAAATTTCCAGAAAGCAGTGTAGATAGCCGGACGTTTTTTATTTAGAAAGTTGCCCCTTGAGTTTAATGATGGTATGAAACTTATATTTGTTTTATCTCCCACTTTTAGATTGTATTTGTCGGATAGCCCTCCGTTTATTTCCAGGACATAACTCGCATTCTTCCCGGGGTCAATCGAAGGGCAAAAATCCAGAGTACACGGCTGAACGTTTCTCTCTATATAAACAATATCCTGGCTTGAATTTATCCAGATAATATCCAGGGGTATTTGGGTATTTTTCATCCAGAAACGATAGTTTCCTTCATTTTCAAAAACAAATAACATCCCTTTGTCAGGGTCGAGATGTTCCCGGTTCATAAGTCCATACTGCCTCTGAGATTGGTTTGCTGCAATCTCGACTGAAAAGCACCTGTCCCTAATACAGACCTGACCGGTATCATGGATTCCGATTTCAGGGCTCCGTGCAGGAAGTCCTGCTCCGGGGATGACCACAAATACAGGAATCAAAAGCGCAATCAAAATCCATTGCTTACCTGGGACCGTATTTATCCGTTTATATCGTCTTATCCTCTCCCTCCCCTAAAATAATAGCAGGAATTTGGTAAATAATTTTTTCTTCTAAAAAAACCCAGGACCCTAAAAGATCAAATTTTTACTGGAATGGCCTTATAATAGAATTTTAAAATTTTTAAAGGATTCTGATAACTTAATAAATCAGTAAATCAGAATAAATCAGAATAAATCAGTAAATCAGAGTAAATTAATAAATCAGAATAAATTAATAAATCAGATAGCAGGATTGGTTATCCTGTTATCTAACTGCAATTTACTCAGTTTTGCCTTTTCCTGTACAGAAACACACCAAGCAGCCCGATAATAAAGTAAATCACTTCGAAACCGGGGATTTGTATTCCCCCTTTCTGATCAGAAGGCTGTTCGATTTCCGATGCTAAATTATTTTGTTCATTCTCTTGCGTGTCATTTTTGGGTATTATGACATCTGGCGGCTGATTTTCTTTAGTCTCGCCCGTTATTGCAAAGAAGGAATAACCCGAGACTTCTGATGTGAAATACAGATACCTGCTGTCTTCGCCTGAAAGTGTCGCTTGGGTCTGTTCCCATGATTTGTTGTTGTACCTGTTGAGGGTTATCGAATCCTGTTCAATCATTTTATTCTCGATCCAGGCTTTTTCAACTTTGAAGCAGATTACAGGCTTATCTATGTTCTTTGAAGTTGCAAACCCGCTGTTTCCAACCCAGACATTGAAATACTTGTATACTTCTCCTTCTGAGAGCGGACCTACGAGTGTGGATTTGTTTTTCAGCTGCTCAACAATGGTTGTCGTCTTACCGACGGTCTTTTTTGCNNCTCCTGTCTACAGATATTTTAACTGTTTTAGAGTTCGTGCCGTTTGCATTGGTTGCAGTCAGTTTAGCGGTAAAAGTTCCTGCAGAGCCGTATTCATAAACAAAGGTCGCATCGGTTGAGTCAACGACTCCATCATCGTTGATATCCCATGCTATTGATGTTGCGTTTTGAGAAAGGTCGGTAAACATGACCGAGAGGGGAGCATAACCGCCTGTTACGTTTGTACTGAAGTCTGCTACAGGCATAACATTGCTTTCATTTCCGCCAGGTACAGGCTCTTCTGGAAGTACATATATTAAGGCAGTCTTTGAGTTTGTACCGTTTGCATTACTTACGGTCAGGCTAACGGTATAGTTTCCTGCTGACGAATAAGTATGCGTTGTATTCCGGTCAGTTGAACCAGTTTCATCTCCGAAGTTCCAGTTCCATGAAACAGGATACCCGGTGCTGGTATCTATAAACTGAACGGTCAATGGGGCTTTTCCGGAGGTTATATTCGGACTGAAATTAGCCGAGGGAGGTTGTGAAAGTACTGTAATATAGTTTACTTTTTGAGTGTAATTTGACCCGAATTCGTTCTCTACGGTTAACTTAACAGAGTAATTTCCGGCTTTTGAGTATGTATATACCGGGTTCTGGTCTGTCGATTTATTTCCATCTCCGAATTCCCATGACCATGAGGTCCGGGGTCCGATTGACGTATCCGTAAATGCTATACTCAACGGCAGATTTCCAGTTGTGTGATTAGCGGTAAAATTTGCAATCGGAACTATCGGTTCAGTAACCGTAATTGTTTGAAGCATAGAATTGCTTGAAACATCATTTGTTACTGTTAAATTGGCCGTATACGTTCCTGGTGTCGTATAAGTATGTGTGACATTTGCAGTACTGCTTACAGGTGACCCATCCCCGAAGTCAAGTACCATGGTTGTCTGGTTGATGCTGTAGTCCACAAACGTTACACTTCTTCCTGCGAATAAAGTATCTGCAGAAACAGTGAATTTTGCGGTTGCATTAGAAAACCTGGCAGGCCGAACCCATGTAGAATTGCCCAGGTCTCCCATGCGGTAAAATGCCCCACCATTCTGGCTGGTATAATTTAGGATTTCATCAAGTCTCGCTGTTGAAGTCTGGTATTGTGCAGTAACATTTGGAGTAATTGTATGTCCATATAACACCAGTACATTACCCGTTGCTATCGCATAATCAATTCCAGATTTTATAGACTCCATGCTAACACCCCTGCTTTCATCTATCTCAACCCCATACAGGAGTCGAGCATTATCCCAATCGTAGTAAGCTAGTGGTGTTTGATTTACATTACCGCCCGGAATACTGGGAACCCCTGTTCTAAGTGTCCGGAAATACGGAGCCAGTATTGCATCGCTGGATGAGGTTCTATCCGAATAAGGATACGCTAAAGTATAAACCGGGTACCCATAACGGGTAATTTCTACAATATTCGGGAATATTTCCTGGTCCAACNNTCCCGTTTAGTCCGTATTCATCATCAGGTGACGATCCCACTGTCCAGCTATTCGCGTTGTAATCGGAGTCTAACGAAGTTGCCGTATAATCTATGCCTTTTCCGCTGGCAATTCCATTAATGTATATTTGGGCATGAGAGCCGTCATATGTTACGATAACTTCATAATCTTCATCAGGCTCTATTTGAGTCTCACTGTAGCCGGAAATCGAGTGACCATCTGCGTGAATCACATATTCTATCGTTGAATCTGTATGGTCGATGCTGATCCTGCATGTATCGTCGCCTTTAGTAATCAGATATGTGCAGTTAGTCGGATTGCTGGAACTATAACGGAAAAACAGCCCGAATGTTATATGAGGATCAGTAAATTCCAGCTGATCACTATTTGGTATTGTTATCTGATTTTGTCCGTTAAAATATCTTGCCACCTGTCCGGTTGGCAAGGGAAAAGTTACAGTGCCTTCATTTACACCGTTATTTCCATGTCCCGAACTGTCAACAATAACAGAATCAGTATCTTCCAGCCAATTATAATACACAAGCGGATCAGTACCTGCAGGATCCGTATCCGTATATGCAGTGTCAGCCAGACTGATTATCATTATGAGAATCAGTCCATATTTTATATATGGCTTGAACTTAGTAAATTTCATCTTTATCAGACCCTTTAGTGAGACAAT
>DUIO01000106.1 GCA_013330315.1 Methanosarcina sp.
ATCCTTTCAAGCCACAGGAAATTCCCTCCTTTCGGGCTCAAAGGCGGTATGCCCGGAAAATGCGGAAAAAATACTCTTATCCGCAGGGACGGCAGTGTTATCGAAGCTGGAGGAAAGGCGGAGTTAAAGCTGAAAAGCGAGGACGTGTTTGTGATCGAGACGCCGGGTGGTGGAGGGTATGGCAGACCTGAAAACTTCAGGCCTGAAAAATAATAAAAATGTTTTAATTGATTTTTAATTTTTATGACAGTATTTTATCCAGCTGGTTTGACTTTGCTGCCTCTTTAATTTCCAGGGCTATTCTCCGTCCTGTGGAAAGGCGTTTCTGCATGAGGTCAGAGTAAGGGGAACCTGAAATGTAAAGGTTTGTTCCTGACACGATCCTGCTTGAAAGTTCGAAGACTTTGATATCAAGCGAGTCCGTAATAACTGCTTCGATACAGAACGCTCCTGTAATCCCTCCGAAAAGGGCAAGAGACTCTTCGACTACCTGTTCTCCAAGGGAAAAGATGCGCGACAGAATTGATTCTCTTGCAACGAGGGGAACATTTCCTGTAAGTACATATGTCGGGCAGATTCCTGACTCTATAAGTTCTCTCGGGGAGCCGAGCCTGAAAATCTCATCAGCGTTGGATTCTACCCTGCGGTCCATGCTCAGGAGCTCAAGGCTGCCTTTGCTCAGGGTGTATCCGTCGTTCCGTATCGGAGAATAAAAATAATGGAGGTCGTAGCGAGTCCCGTTGATGTATTCATGAATTGTATACTTTTGAGTATGGTCTACAAGTTCACTGAATTCCTTGTAATTCTTTGCAACAAAGAAGCCTTTTCCTCCCTTTGCTCCTTCATACTCAACCATTACAGGCCCTTTGATATCATGAGGGTCATCTATTTTTTTGGGCATCTGAATGCCTGCTCCAAGGAACCACCTGCTTTCTTTATCCCTGTCAGATTCCCATTCTATCGAAGTCCTGTTTCCGAAAGTGGGCACAGCCATTCCGGTGAAATTTTCCCTGCCAAGATAATAAATAAGTGAACTGTGGGGGATTATGATAGTGTTTTTCTTTCTGAGTTCCTCAGCCCTGTTAATCAGGTCTTCGTAATCCTCGAGAACAAGGTATTCATCAGGTTTTGCCCTGGGAAACGCATCATAGAATTTGGGAGGTTTGCCAACGCAGATCCCGAGAGTCCTGAAACCTTCTTTTCTCGCCCCGTCAAAGATCTGGAGGCTTGAGTGAGAACAGATTGTTGCAATGGTAATGTTATCCAAGTCGTAATCTTTCAGAAATTCAAGAACCTGCTGTTTTGTGATCATAATTGCTCCGGCGAATATTTAGATTGGTATTAAGTCGCTTTTAAGATTAATATTTGGTGCCAGTGTATAACCGGTAATGCATCTGTGCTGGATCAATAAAAAGGTTCTCTATAGATGGTATTGGACGGAAATGACAAGTAAAAGAGAGGATAAAAAGATATGAATAATAGAGAGTGATGGATGAAGAATAAAAAAATATGAAAAAATAGAGAATTATAGGTGAAGAATAAAAAAATGTGAAATAAAGAGAGTGATAAACAGAGAACAAAGGCTTAAAAAAATACCGGTCGATAAACAGAGAAGATAAGGACAAGCATAAAAAATGTATGAAGATAAAAGGATAAACATAAAAAATACATGAGGATAAAGGATAAGCAGTAAATCTTGAGGCAAGAAAAATTTAAGGTAAAAAAGAATGAATAAATGCGGGGGAATTAAACCGTTTTTCAGAAATCAGGGATGATTTAACGGGTGTGATGTTTCATCTTATTTTATCTCACGATCCTGTAAGTATATACAAAGTCTCCTCCGGCTTTCCCATCTTTATTGCCGTCCAGAGCAATTCCCCTCTCATCCATTATAAACCCTGATCCTGTTTCACTGCCAAGCAGAGTTATTGTTATCTCGGCTCCGTTTTCATCCATAGGATATTCGTTATAGGGACGGAACATCAGCATTCTCGACCCTGCGTCCAGAATCCCGTCCACAGGTTTTTCTGATGCGGAACTTTTTACTATTACGGTGTCATTCGTAATTGTTGCGTTATTCATAGGCATGTCAAACTCAATCCAGATAGGAGAGTCACGCCTGTAAGCAAAAGTCTGCCTGTNNCGTTCAACGCGGGATAGAAAGACCTGTCATGCACGTACTTTTTAACTATACAAAAAAGTGCGGTCCCTGCAAAGGCATACACCAGTACTTTATACCAGTTTCTTCTCATTTCCGGGCCCCCGGAGTATTTATTCCACACCGGATTTGTGTCCGCAGTGTTTGGCCCTGTATTTTTTAATCGCATTTATAGCAGTAACACCTGCAAGTGCGCCCACTATAGCAGTAACACCGGCAAGTACGCCTACTACTATTCTGTTGAATGTGATCATGGATGGTCCCTTACCTTCTTCATGTGCTTCTTTATCAACTACTTCTTTAATCTTAGCTTCTGGCTCTGGATGTTTAAACTTTCTAAGGAGGTATACTCCAAGTGCCCATTTCCCGTATTTTTTCGCTCTGTGCAGTAAAGACAAGCTGCCATGAACAGGCGATTTCATACCCAGATCAGGTTTTTCTGCCTCCTTCTCTGATTTTTTTGGTTTTAGCTTTTTTACAGCATAAGTAGTAAGCATTAACTTTCCATGTTTATGCAGCAATCCTCCAGTGCTCTCTTCATGCTCTCTGGTTCCGTAGTGCTTTCCTGACTTTAGCCAGTTTACCAGATAGGTGGCCAGAATCAACTTCCCGCACCTGCTCATTATTCCATTCGTTTTTTGCTCGGAAACCTGGTTAGAGTCTTCAGAAATGAACTTTTTCAGGATATACGCGCCCAGCAACAGCTTACCGTATTTGCTTAACATTTTATACCCCCAAATTTTCCTGACCGAAGAATCCCCTTTTAATCATCCTCCGGATAGAAGAGCAATTATTCCAATACTTCGGTATTTATCCTATATCTCACATAATATATAACGGCAACCATATAATTTCTATAATAAATTCTAATTGACATGCGTTTCATTACATAATATCTCTGGCAAATAATCCCGGAGATTAATTGAAAAGGCACCATATCTTATTGAAAACTATCTTAATGGAAACTTAACCTGGATAACCGGGGTTTTTAAATTTCCCCGAAATCCTGAGTAAAAAATTCAGGTAAAAATAAAAAGATAAAGGCAGTAATAAAGTCCTGTAAAGTTATTTCACGAAAGCATTCTGTATTCTCAAATAGAGGCTTTAACCATGAAACAATCGATCCAAGCAAAACCACTTGCTTTTCCGACCCCTGCATGGGTTGTCGGTACCTATGACATGAATGGAAAACCCAATGCTATGACTGTAGCGTGGGCAGGGATCTGCTGTTCGAACCCTCCGTGCATCAGCGTCTCTTTAAGAAAAGCTACCTACAGTTATGCCGGCATTGTTGAGAATAAGGCGTTCACTGTAAGCATTCCATCTGAAGTTTTTGTGAGGGAGGCTGATTATTTCGGCATTGCAAGCGGGAAGGATGAAAATAAGTTTGAGTGCGCCTCTCTGACGCCGGTAAGGAGCGAGCTTGTTCCAGCCCCGTATGTAGGAGAATTTCCGGTAGTACTTGAGTGCAAACTTCTCCACAGCCTTGAAGTTGGGCTTCACACCATGTTTGTAGGAGAGATCATGGACATAAAGGCAGAAGAATATGTACTTGACGAAAACGGGAATCCTGATATCGAAAGAATAAAACCTGTTATATATGGGACAGGAAATAAAAGCTACTACAGTATTGGTAGAAATCTCGGAAAAGCGTTTTATATCGGCAAAATGTCCTGAACCTTTTAAAATAGATATTATCTTTACGGCAGGATTATTTCAGGGGCAGGACCATGCAGGGAGTCAGTTGCTCAGGTTAAGCGGGATGGTGAAAATAAACCTGCTTCCCCTTCCAGGCTCGCTCTCAACCCGGATTCTGCCTGCATGCATTTCCACAAACTTCTTGACAGGAGAAATCCCGGGTCCTGCCCCTGTCTGATCCCTATATTCGGGTTTTTCAAGCTGTGTAAAAGGCTAAAAGACCTTCCTGGTTTCCTCTTTGACATCCCTATACCTGTATCCCTTACAGTAATTTCTGCTTCTATGTCTGTGAATCTGGCATTGATAAGCTTCAGGAGATTAGCATGTCAGTTAAGGACCAGTGTCAAAAACAGCCTGAACGATTCGGGTCATGAAAAAAGCCATCGGATAAAAAAGATAATCAAAGAGCTGGTAGATGGATGTTTTTACTCTTTTCCAAAAGACTTTTTTGCGATAACCTTCCACCCTTTAAAATTTTTACCTTCAAATTCTTCTTTGACGGCTTCAAGGAAAGAAGGTATATCCAGCTGTTGCGGACATTTTTCTACACACTGCCCGCATTGCACACACTGTGAGGCATATCCCNNGCATACATGAGTTTTGCTTCTTTCTCGTTTCCTGAGAGATAATAATTATCGTAGATCTCAAAACAGCCTGGAATATCTACCCCTGAAGGGCAGGGGATACAGTATCTGCAGCCTGTACATCCTGTTTTCATAAGCTTGCGGTATTTCTGCTCCACTTTTTTAACAAGCTGAAGTTCAGATTCTTTCAGCGAGTGCGGATAAGCTTCACCTGCTATTTTCAGGTTTTCTCCTATGTGTGCCTCTTCATTCATTCCTGAGAGCACAACAGTAACTTCAGGGCGGTTCCATATCCAGCGGAGAGCCCATTCTGCAGGCGTGCGTTTTACCTCGGCTCCATTCCAGATATCCTGG
>DUIO01000311.1 GCA_013330315.1 Methanosarcina sp.
TCTTTTCTGTTCAACGAATTAAGACAAAATACCGGGACATTTCAGGACAAAAATTAAAATTTTATTTTAGAGTTTTTTTAGTTATTTTAGTATTAAAAAGGGTTTGCAGCTGGGAGAAAGAGCACATAAAGAGAGCACACTGTAATAATAAAACAAACCTGTAACACTTCTTAAAAACTCAGGTTACTCAGGTTTTTTTCAAATCCTTTTTTAGTATAGTAAAAATATGTTGTTTTTTTAGAGAGTTAACTTCCTAAAAAAACGATAATTTTTTTCCTCGCCGGAAAATGAAATGAGAAAAAACCTGAGTAACCTGAGTAAAATGATAGATTATGAGAAAAAAATGATAAATTAAAAATACTCTAAGGGCTTCGATAAAAAAGTAAAGAAAAAAGTAAAGATTGACAAAAAATGGAAGAAAAGAAGAAGAGTGTAATTTAATTTAGTGTGTTCTGCCTGTATAATACATCTGTTACCTTTGTACTGTACCTTATTGCCTCTAAGGTTTGTTTCCATTTATACGGTATTACATAACATCTTTTTCTTTCATCAGCGCCTTTAAAGAGTCTCTGCTCGTCTATCTCCCATCCACAGGCATCCACCAAACTCGTAAGGTCTTTCAATGAATCAGGTATAGCTCTATCATCAATTCCTTTATTTAAGCACCATATCTGCAGGATCTTTAATAATTCTTCTTTGATTATAGCGGTCCCTTTTGAACCACGTTCTCCGCTGTTTCCTATGGTTAAAATTTCACGGTCCATAAGTTCAGTAACCATTTTGTAAAGCGGGTTTCCTGCAAGCATCCACCTTTCACGGGTTTCATATAGATTAACAATTGTTGAGAGCTCCCCGCTTTTACCTATTTTTAGCATTTCATCTATGATGTAATTGAGAAAAGCCGTCAGGTTCTCCGGAGTTAATGTCTCCTCCTTGAATCCCCCATTCATAGAAAACCTTTGACAGAATGTAATAAAATGCCATCTTTCCCAGAAAGCTTCGTCCGCTTTAACCCTCGCGTCAAACTTTGCAGGCATATTTGTAGTGAATACATGTACTCCATCGAGAGTGGCCGTATATGGTTGAACTCCCTTTCTTTCAATGTCATGCTTTCTCCTGCCTGTGAGAGTCTTGAACATCCCTGTGTCATTGAGAGTAAAGTATCCCATGTCATCGTGCATGTTCAGGACTTTTCCTTCAATGGAAGCAATCTGGAATCTCTGATTAAGTTTATCCAAACTTACATCACAGAAACATTCATCCCCCACAAGATATTCAAGCATCTCGATAAAAGTAGTCTTCCCTGAGTTCTTCTCTCCGTGTATCAGATAAGCTCTCTTATAAGGTCCATGTCCCATGGTCTGCATAAATGCCTGTGCTGGAATCTGTATAAGTTCTATGGGATTCTCGGTGTATCCCTTCAGCATATCATATATGACAGTATTCTTAATATCGCTGTCAAACTTTACAGGAATCTTATAATTGAATTTGTATATCTTCGGGTCATGGTCGATGCGTTCACATGTTTCATTCTCGAAGTCAAATATTATAATTCCGTTGTCTACAGGTAAAGCGTTTTTGTAGTCATTGAATGGGTAAATATGTACTCTGCTCTTTGTCCGGATCTGAGCGAGTACGTCTCCTTTCTTTCTCTCTATATTGTCCGAGTTGTCGCCTTTGCATATCTCATTCAAAACGTATACTATTTTATCCTCTACCGTTTCATTTTCCGGTCTGAAAAAACCTTCTCTGTAAATGAAAAGAGTGTCCTTGTATGACAGGATATCATTTTCATTTAATATCAGATCAGCTATTTTATCAGGATGAGGGTTCACTCTGACCCGGTCATCCCCTTTGTTGTTTAGATAAAATGTATACATACCATCGTATTTTTCATCTATCTGCAGGTCATTTTTTGCTTTATTCCTCTTCTTCTCTGCGTCATATGCCTTTTTCTCATGTGTGTAAAAACTTTTAATGTTTCTCAGGTCCACGTTTTTAAAATCGAAGAACGCTTTCATAGAGTTGTCTATGAAAGCCTCGACAAAATCCTTCCTTTCATCCATCATGTATTTTTGAATGAATTTTTTTGCATCCGGTAAGCGCTGTTTGTAATTGAGCACTACTTCCCGTTGCAGTAACTCGAGATAATCATCTTCCGTTTTTTCGCCGTTGTTTTTTATAGAGTTGCTTACCGCTGCAATCAGTCCATTTAATTGGTCTTCGCTGATAGGAATTGAAAGGTTTCCTGCTTCAAGTTTTATAAACTCCGCTGCCTCTCCTACATCTGTCATTTTTTCAGCGTATAGCGCTATATCCCTGATACTGTTAAACTGAGGAATTTCACTTTCTACCAAAGTTCAATCCCTCCTGTTTTGCGACTAAAAGCGCAATCTGATATATGATAGGAGGTAACCTCCCATCATTCACAAGGTTCTCTTTCTTACATATCCCCTTACTGATAGCATAATAAGTAAGAGCTCTTTGAGGTATAGGGTCATCCTGAGATATTAACCTCTGATTCTTTGCATATTCCCATACCTTAAAGACCGTTTCCCCGTCCTGCGGATCCGCTCCGAAGTAATGACCTCCATGAGGTCTGCCTGCTCGCTCGCATGACATCACCCCGGCAAGCATTGCCAGGTAAGAAAAAGAATTATGATATGTGTTATGTCTCCAGCAATGCAAGAGCCCTTTAGAAACGCTGCAGTTATGGCCAGATTCAGAACCATGTATTTCAGGAGGCATCGGTACTCTTCTGCCTTGTGTATCGCTGACTCCAGAAACATCTGTGATATCCAGGTCCCATAGTGCGCTCTTGTGGATCCCGTTTAACTGCCTGCCTGTAAACTTCCTTTCTATTCGTTTAGTGACTGCTTCGACCTCATCATGTATGATTTCAGTATAACGGGCCTTGTAAACATCCGGTAGCTCTTCGAAGGCAATTTCAGAAACTGGAAGTTCATTATTTAGGGTATATCTCCCAGCGTTTACCCTCTCATGTTCAGGTATTCTATCAATCTCTTCAGGACTGCAGGGAACGAAAGAGCCTGGTGCTACAACATACTGCCAGTTTGCCCGGACTTCTCCAGCGTCCTTCGCTGCAATATTCTTCTTAGCAGTTCCATCAAACGAAAAGAAATAATTGTGGAGCCCTATTCTTTTTCTTGAGGTTGTTTGTAATGTAGGTTTGATTTCAGGGACTTGTGACAGGTCGTCTATGTCTACGATTACAAGTGGATCTTTTGAAGTCGCTGCAATGCCAATATTAAAGCCCTGACTCATCAGATAATATGCTTCTCTGAAGGTCTTCCGGTTGTTCTTCCAGCTTATCCCCTCTCTCGGGTCCTTTCCCTGCACTTCAAGAGGGAAATAGAAAGGTATGTAACCATTTGGAGCGCCTCTTATAAGTCTAAAATGGAAGCGTTTAAACTCTTCCGGGTTAGTGGAGGACATTTTTAAGCCCTCCTACCGTCTTTTTTCTCCCTGTAAACATTCCACAG
>DUIO01000308.1 GCA_013330315.1 Methanosarcina sp.
TAGCAGCAATTACCACTACTTCACCCCTGGATTTGAGCCCGTCCATGAGGGAGAGCAGCTGGGCAACTACCCGCCTTTCCATTTCGCCTGTGACTTCGCCACGTTTGGGAGCTATGGAATCGATTTCGTCTATAAAGATAATGGAAGGTGCATCCTTCTCAGCTTCTTCGAAAATCTCCCTGAGCTTCTGTTCACTTTCTCCGTAGTATTTGGAGACTATTTCGGGACCGCTAATAGTGATAAAATTGGCGTCGGTTTCACTTGCGACCGCCTTTGCAATCATGGTTTTGCCCGTTCCTGGCGGTCCGTGGAGAAGGACTCCTTTTGGAGGCTCAACACCCAGTTTCTGGAAGAGCTCAGGATGTCTCATTGGCAGCTCAATCATTTCTCTGACGAGCTGAATTTCCCGCCTTAGACCTCCGATATCCTCGTAAGATACGCCTTCCGGCGCTCTGATTTCCTCTATGGACTTTTCTTTGATGATAATTTCAGTGTCTTTCGTGACAACAACTGGACCTGCAGGTCTTGTAGATGCTACAACGAAAGTAAGGGGATTGTTTACGGTTTCAACCCTTATCTGCTGACCTTTATTAAGAGGTCTGCCTTCAATTATTCTGAGGATGTAGTGAGCACCGCCTACAAGCCTGACAGGCTGTGATGGAGCCAGGGTAACTCTCTGAGCGTGTTTTGCCTGGACTTTCTGGATTGTGACTCTGTCATCAATACCGACCTTTGCATTACTGCGCAAGTTTCCGTCTATCCTGATCCTGTTTTCTTGCCCACGCTCGACGTTTGGCCAGACAATTGCATATGTCTTGGATCTCCCTGAAATTTCGATTATGTCCCCACTTACGAGTTCCATCTGCTGCATTAGACGGGTATCGATTCTTGCAATTCCCCTGCCCACATCCTTATGATAAGCCTCAGCTACTCTCAGACTCATTTCTTCAGTCATTTATTTTCAACTCCGGTCTCACATATTTTCCAGTACTGCTGGTTGTTTTTAATTGCGTATTCAACAAAACCTCTTTCTGCAAGGTCCATAAGGTTAGACGTAATAATGCTCGGATGCAGATGCAGGTTATAACAGAGGATAGCCACTGTAGCCTCATTTTTCAGGAGCTCGAAAAGAAGCTCGCATTGTACAGGGTTTTTGGCAGCCTCTTCAATGGAATCAAGGCACTTGTCCATCAGTTCCATATACTCAACCTGCAGCTGTTTTTGCATTTGTGCAAGCTCTTCCTGCCTTGTTTTAAGCTCTCTAAGCCTATCGCTCAGTTTCAGGAAGAAGCAGAAAGATTCGTTTCTGNNGAGCTTTCCCCTTTTTTGTCCCTGTCAAAACTAATATCTTCCAGCGCCATCGTATATGCGTAAGGCGACACGGATACCTCAAGTCTCATGTTATTTGCAATATTGAAGTATTTGCGCCTCTGTTCATCCACACTGCATTCGATCAGCCCTGCCTGTTCTAAAAGACTCAGGTGACTGATGATTGCCTTTGGTCCTACTCCCAGCCTGCCTGAGATTTCACTGACATAGCAGGGGCGGTTCGCAAGAAGCTGGATAATCTTCCTGCGGTTTTCATTCCCCAGGATGTCAAGTAATTTTGCTGGGTCCATTTTTTCCCCTCGGTGATTGTTGAAATGTTATATTAATTGCAATAATTTTAATTAGCAGCAAATTTTAAACTGTTTTTAATGTGTTTATAAGATATTTTAAATATATTTATGAATTTATTATAGTGCGTTCTTTATATTTTAAAGATCAGGCATGGATCAGATTCTTTCAATAATTTCTTGAATTTTTTCGTTCCCCATCCAGGCTCCATCAGCGAGCTCACATTATAGAGCTGCGGAAAGTTCCTTTCCGAGATTCCGGATTGGAATACTAACTATAATGCTTGAATAATAGTTAGTAACCATTAGTTAGTAATAATGATATATAAATGTTCTCATCAAACACTGTATCTGAAGTTACCCGAAAAAAAACCGGAATTTCCAGAAACAGAATTGAAATCCCTGTATTGAAACTCCTGTACTTGAATTCAATATTGTAAGAAATTGTTTGAAAATACTTCCGATTTTTGAAATTTGGAGTTCTGGCTTTTAGATCTCCGTTTTTCAGAGAGTAAAAAATGATTTATAATTCGCATCAAGTTTTTTAAGAACTCCCTGAAAAATTCTTGAATAAACTGTTTTGTATTCAGGGTTTCTTTTCTTGAGATGTGGCAATTTGTTTTGTTGATCCTCGTACTTAATACTCTTTCTTTCAAGTTTCTATTCATTTTTTCTTTAGATTAAAACCGGATTATGTAAGAAACAATATTAATCTGAAATATTCTAAAGGACTTTCAGTTATTCATCTATTGGGTAAATATTAACCCTGGTCGTTAAATACATAGCAGTATATAAGCGAGATGTTTGCATACAAATAGACTTTCCAAAATTAAAAAGATTAAACCGTCAGGAAATTGACGGCTTTCACCCCCCGCCTGCCAGCCTATTGCTGTCAAGAAAGGGGACATTCCGCCTTGGAGTTAAAGTGCCTTAACCATCAGAATTCTGTCCCCACTTGAGGTTTTAGCTGTGAGTTTCCAGGCAGGATAATATTTGGTCTGTCTCTCATACCTATAAGGATAAGTATCGAAACCGTTGAAATAAACGAATTTAACGTCAATAATTCTGATTCTCCCCAGTGAAAGCATAGATAGGTCACCTTTCTGGGTAACGAAATTTCTGTTTCTTACCTGCTGGATTATATATTCACCCGGATCATTGTAGGCTATTACCCGGGGATCTGCTGTTTCTATAAGTTCCAGAATCATATTATTGCTCAAATTAAATCTGCTTTCGGCAATCTCATTATTTGCAACAAGGAAACTTATTTCCCAGGTATCATTTCCATTGTCATGGCTGTCGTTATAAGACTCACTGAAGTTAACAAAATTAACATTAAGGACGCTTGAAGGAGATTTTCCCTTATAGATCGGGAGTCGATTTACAGGTAGAGGAGGGATTTCAGCGTCAAGGGTCACTCTTTGATTCGTAAAAATATTCCATATTCGTACAGTAGTTCTGTGAGGAGTATCCTCTTTTACAGAAGGGTAGTAATTAAAAGCCTCATAGAATGAAGGAAAGGCATAGTATAATACTGCCAAACATATCAAGATTGCAACCGCACTCTTTACATTTCTCTGCATACTTTAATCCCCTCAGCAGGTTCGGTCTCGATT
>DUIO01000335.1 GCA_013330315.1 Methanosarcina sp.
ACTTCTTCAGCTCATTATTGTTCATCGGCAGTTATTTAATTTTGTGGTTACATTCTTCCTTGACAGGTTATCATTCTTTACGACCCGCTAACTCTTTGAGCACCGTTCTCTGGAATTTCTTTAATTACTCTATTTGTCTTTACCTGGATGTCCTTTAAATGACACAGTGATTAAATTTTAAATATTATGTGACTGCTTATCTCATTAGGAAGCTTTTGCTGGAGAATCTGACTTAATATGACTGAAAACTCAATAGACGAACTGATAAAGTGGGTCGTTAGCGTTGACCGGCGCCTGATACTGATGGAATCTATGAAAAAGCATACTGCAGTAAGAGCTTCGGATATTGCTCATGAAGTAAGCAGGTCTACACAGAATATCAGTCGCGCCTTAAAAGAGCTTGAAGACAGGGGCTTAATCGAATGTCTCACTCCTGAGAAAACGACCTGGAAAAAATACATGCTTACAGATAAAGGAAAAAAGGTTCTGGAAAAACTGGAGGGAAAATATCTTTAATTCCGGTCAGCTTTTTTGACCTGATCAATCATTTTTCTTCCTCCATAGTTATTTCATAATATTTTCCGAATTTTTTCGCCGCGTCTTCGAATGATGCATTATATATGTACACATCCTGCTGTTCTATCTCCCTGCTGTTCCGATACTTCTCAACAGGCAACCGTTTTCTTGTGCTCAGCTCTCTTCTGCAAGCTTTATATAGCCTTCAACAAGGTCGATATTGGCTCTTATTACGGATCTTTTAAAATCAGTGAGGTCTTTTGTGATATCCTCAAGAGCATCAGCACAGTCCTGGCTGGTAATAACGGTCCCGTCAGGTATTACTCTGCCCGAAGAAATATCTACGCCTCGAACTATTGATTTGTGAAGCACAAGCGTATCGCTTCCTATATTGCAGTCAAACACAACTGCCCCGAACCCTATAAAGCAGCCTTCCCCTATTCCGCAGGGCCCGTGTACTATGCAGCCGTGCGCAAGAGATGTGTTTTTTCCGATCAGGACATCGGAGTGTGATAGGGCGTGGACGACAACATTGTCCTGTACATTGCTGCCGCTGTGGACGGTTATGGATGACCCCGGTTCATCTGCCCGGAGGACTGCATTGGGTCCGACGAATACGTCATCTGCAATGCTAACATTTCCGATTATTACTGCAGTTTCTGATATCCATGCTTTCTTACTGACTTTCGGGTGCTGTTTGTGCGGATTTGGAAGGTGCATTTTTAACTCCTGCCCGGTGCCTGAAAATGCCTTTGGGGCTCATTTAATGAATTTATTCCGACCATTTTCAGGTCAGGCCCTCTGCTCCAGGGCATCAAAGCTTTTTATGATAAATTATGAGAACTTATTTAAAACTATGCTTTGTATCCGTACCCTTAAAACATACTAACATAGTTTCCTGAAGCCGAATGTTGACGGAGTCGAGCAATGACAGTATGAAAAAGTGAAAAAAAGGCGTTTATATCCTGAGCCTGACATAACATTTTCGAATAGTATAACTTATATATACATCGAAACTTATTAACCAGAAAAACCTGTGTAATGTCTTAAAATAGCTCTGGCAGTCCGGGCTGATTTACTGGTCGGTTACTGATCTTTCAGACTTATGCAGACTCAATTCATTGAGTTTTGATTTCAATTTATTGAATTTTAATTTCAATTTATTGGGTCTTTAACTTAATTCAGTGAGAGTCTAATCAGTCATTTCAAAGCTTATTTACTATTTAAGACTATATCCATGGTTCTTCCGTAATTGAATTTTTCAGACTAACATTTATTGAACCTTAATGGTGAGGACAACTTGGTTTCGGAGACATTAAAAAAGCAAATAGACCGGTTCCTGCTGGCTTTCGGTTTTTCCCTTATGTTCGGGATAATGATCCTTGGACAGGAATTCAGGCAGACTGTGGGAGAGGCAGTAGGTGTTTTAATGGACCCTGTGCTCTCTCTGGTCGGGCAGGAGAATTTCCACCTGGTCCTTTTAGTTATGGCTGCTATCACTGCCATTTATGCATCCCTTATCCAGAAGTACACTATTGACTGGGAGCTCATGAGAAATACTCAGGAGCGCATGAAGGTTTTCCAGAAAGAGTTCAGGGAGGCGCAGCTTTCCCAGAACACCTATATGCTGAAAAAACTTGAAGACCAGCGCAAAGAGATGATGGAAGACCAGATGAAGATGTCCAAGCAGCAGTTCAAGCCCATGGCTTATATAAGTATTATCTCCCTGCCTCTCTTCATGTGGGCTTATTATTACATTAGCGGACACGGCGCAGCTACCATGGTCTTCCCTTTCTGGGGCGAACAGCTTCTTACTTCAAAAGCTTTCGGTCCTTTCCAGCACTGGATCTACTGGTACTTTATCTCCTCCCTCGGAGTCAGCCAGCTTGTCAGGAAGGCTCTTAATATCGGTGGTATCTGATGCAGATTACAGTGAGCGGGCTTCCCGGAAGCGGGACTACCACCCTCTCAAGGCTCCTATCCGAATTCTACGATCTTGAGCTGGTTTCTTCTGGTGAAATCTTCAGGAAGATGGCAAAAGACAGGGGAATGAGCCTTGCTGAGTTCGGAGCTCTGGCTGAAAAGAACCCTACCATTGACCTTGAAATTGACAAAAATCAGAAAGCTATACTTCATTCCCGTGATGGCATCATCCTTGAGAGCAGGCTCGCGGGTCACATGGCTGAAGGAAGACCTAATGTACTTAAAATCTGGATAAAAGCCCCCATGCTGACAAGGGTCAGGCGTATTCAGAGGCGTGAGAAATCAATCTCTTTTGATGAAGAGCTTGCAAAGACCACTGAAAGGGAAAAATCCGAAGCCCTGAGGTATAAAAACTATTACGGGATTGATATCACCGACCTCTCAATTTACGATATTGTTATCGATTCTGAAAAATGGAACCAGTACCAGACACTTGATATCCTCAAAGTTGCCATTGACTCTCTTGTAGGACCGGAGTAATTTTATCGGGCTGCTTATCCGGGATATCCGGCAGGTTTTTGATCAGGCTCGGGGTTTTATCCCCTTAACTCTGATATTATAGACATCTATATCGGATTCTATAATGCTTGCCGACATTTGCTGATACACTGCGTTATGTACTCGTTCTATTATGTACTCGCTCTGTATCTGCTCTATATACTTGCTCTGCATATCTGCTCTATATGTCCTTTAAGCCTGCACCTTTGTACCGACTGACTGAGACGTCGGCTGTAAAGGCTGTCTTTGCCAAATTGCCTGCATTTTCAATTCAGGCTTATACAGGTATTTCAGATCATTAAATACTTCAGATCTTTATTAATAATCCAGGAGTTTTGAAAAAACCATGTCATCCGCCGGCAAACTGCCATCCGAAGTTGAAAGAACCCTTGTCCGGAAGTCCGGCGCCTGGACAAATCCAGCCTACGGCTGTCCTCCGGAAAAGCGCCCCATCCATGAATATATTGAGAAGGGAGTTGTGAATATTGACAAGCCCAGAGGACCTACAAGCCATGAAGTTGCAGCCTGGGTAAAAGCCATCCTTGGCGTGAAGACAGCAGGACATGCCGGTTCTCTTGATCCTAAGGTCACAGGGCTTTTGCCTACCTTGCTGGGAAAAGCTACAAAAGCCGTACCTGCCCTGCGCCTCTCAGGAAAAGAGTA
>DUIO01000172.1 GCA_013330315.1 Methanosarcina sp.
AGAGCAGCTCTTGATCTTGGTTCACAGGGTGTGCTTCTCGCGTCCGGGATCGTAAAAGCTAAAGATCCAAAGACTGCACTGGAAGAGCTTATCAGCCTGGTTTAATCCTTTTCCTGGTAACAAAATTTTTGAAAAAACTGATAATCATAAAAAAATAATATCCTTAATAAAANNTACTTATATCTCATTTATGTGCTTATCTTCACTTATATGCCTCAATAAGAGGTTCGACTGCCCTGGGGTCCCCGATTTCAATCAGAATCAGTGCTATTTCATTTTTGATCTTCTGGTCTTCGGTTTTCAGGTTTTCTATAAGGGGTTCAACTGCCGGTTCTCCCATATTAATAAGGGCTTCCCGGGCACTGGCTCCAAAGTCCTTATCTCCCAATTTTTCTATAAAAAATCCTGCAGCCTCCGGGTTTTTAGTTTTACCGAGAGCAGCAAGTGCTCCGTTTCTGATGCCCATATTCATACTCTTGTTATCAAATACCGTCTTAAGGGCATTTACGGCTTCAGGGCTTCCTATATTCCCAAGGGCTGAGGTTGCAGCTAGCCTGACCTCAAGCATTTCCCCATTATCGTTTAACACGTTAGTTAATGCTTGCGTAGCCTGAGAGCCTCCTATTCCTCCAAGGGCAAGGACAGTGCTTTTTCGGGTATCCGCATATGTATTCAGGGTATCTATTCTTCTTCCTTCGGCTTCTTTTCCGCTTTCAAGAACGTTTATCAGAGGCTCTACTGCTGATTCATTCCCCATTTTTCCGAGAATAAGAGCTGCAGTACTTCTTACCGAAGCTTTCGTATCCCTCAATCTCTCCATAAGATAAGGTACGGCTTCTTCTGCTTCCAGTTTTCCAAGAGCAACTGCACTGCTGCTTCTGATATAATCTTTCTCATTATTTTTCAGTTCCATCATTAGGGGGCCTATAGCTCTTTCATCCCCAAGTTCTCCGAGAGCCATAGCTGCACTATGTCTCGCCAGAGGATAATCCTGACTGAGCATCTTTAGTATAGAATCTGTCGCAGCTTTTTCCTTTTTTTGCCCAAGAGCCATTGCAGCTCCAACTCTTAAGTATCCGCTTTCGCTTTTAAGAGCTTTAAGAAGCTTTTCATTTTCACTGCCTGTTTCCTCAGGTCCTAATTTTGAAAGTACAAAAGACGTGTAGAGGCTAGAATTCTGTTCTTCGGCGTTGAGAGCCTCTTCGAGAACATCTGTATCATTTTTATATTCGCTATTCAAGGACCTTGCAAGGCTTTCCCTCATAGCCTTATCTTTTGTTTCTATAGCCTGCATAATATCTGTTGCGGCTTCTCTCTGGGTCTGTTTTCCAGCTGCATTTTCTTCTGCAGCCATGTTTGAAACTCCTTTATCTCCAAGACTTCCTGAAAGAATATCTTCAGCTCTTTCATCTCTGGTTTCAAGAAGTGCGAGAAGCATATAATTTCTTGTTTCTCCCCCTGAACTCAAGTTCCCTGTTTCAATCTCTTCAATAAGAGCGCTAGCAGCTGGCTTTCCGAGCCTGCCAAGTTCGGTTGCGGCATTTAATTTTGTTTCGCGATCTTCAGCTTCCAGCCTGGTAATGAGATTTCGGATCTGACCCTCACCGCTTGAGCTTCCAGCTAGTGCTGTGGTATTTGTTATATTCCCACCGTGTTCCACAAACTTATCACCGCTTAATAAAAGCGAAAAAAATATAGAAAGAGTGATAAGTGTGAATAAAAGAGAAATTTTCCATTTAACCTGTGACATTATAATTTCTATCTATTTATTGTTTATATGTATTTCTCTGTTTATTAACGCTCGACAAAAGAAATAAATCCTTCATTTTCTCAGCTTCAAGTTTTTTTCCCTTATCCGGCACCCTAACCCGCAAAAAAGTTCTGTAACCTCATATTCAACAGGATCCGCATCGCAATCTCCAAAAATAGTTATTCTGTACGTTACTCCGAGCCTTTTGCCTTCTCTTCTCATTTTTTTAACCGCTGTGTCGGGTCTGCCAGTATCAGGTCCATTGCAAATATTTCCATAGTAAATATCATTGATCTGGCAGGCTGCAAGATGCTCGTTTGTATTTACTGCTCCAAGGATTACTTCAGGGTCAGCACCTTCGGGAATCAGGACTGAAATATCCCTTACCGAATGTTTAAGGTTTGCTTTTCTCCATTCCCTTAATTCAGGTCCTGATAGAAGGCGAAGGTTTTCTAGCTTGAGTTTTATGAATTTATTTTTAATATGAGGAGCAGTACCTTTTGAGACAAGTTTTGTAAGAATCACTTCGTTCGGTCCAGCACTTTCCAGTATTCCTACATGAACATTCCCGGAATAAATATGAGAAAAGCCACAGACTTTTCCTATGGAATTAAGGATAGTTTCGTATTCGGTTATCCTGGAGTTAATTAATTTATCTGACCTGCGCAGGGCATGAGCGGTGTCATCATATTTCCTGGCAGCTGCTTTCATCTTTTTTACAAAACCTTCTTCGTCATGAGACTTCACAAGGCTTGCAAGTTCCTCACATTCCTTTATAAACGCTTCATGCACCTCAGGAACTCCCGGATTTTCCATCTGGATCAGGGCATAGAGGTAAGGGTTCTGGCCCAGGATCCTACCTACGAAGTCAAGCATTATACTGTAAACCGGGCTTACAAATTTCCTGGACTTTTTGATATCAAAATCAAGCCTGTCAATTGTCGTCCCTATTGTGATATACGCAAAATGAGTAAGCCCCTGCACTACCGAGACCAGCCTGTCATGTTCGGCTGCAGTTGTAATTTCTACATGTGCCCCGTTTTCTTCGAAAAGCTGTCTAATTATAGGAAACCATTTTTCCGAGCGCTCTTTTACCGGGACAAGAATTACGGTTTGCCCTCTTATTGTGGGAATTGTCGGACCGAACATAGGATGAGTTCCGAGAATCTCAACGTCCTCGGGTGCAAATTTCTGCATAGCTTCAACAGGTCTCACTTTTGTTGAGGTAAAGTCCATAAGGAGGCTGCCAGGTTTCAATTTTGGAGCAACTTCTTCTATGATTTCTTCCGTTGCATTGATGGGAACGGATATTATCACTATGTCACTTTCTGGGATAGCCGTCTCAAGGTCAAAAGCAAAGGGCACATCCAGTTTTTTTGCAATTTCCACCTTGCCGCCTTTTCCCCAGATAGTAACTTCATAATTTCTTTCTTTAAAAAAGCGAGTGAACCATTGCCCCATTTCTCCGGTTCCGCCAAGAATCAGAACCTTTGTTTTTTCGGAACTCTTTTTTTCAAGATTAGGAGTGAATATCCGGGTTTCAGCCTGGTCCTGAGTAAGACATGGGGAATGGCATGGATCTTCAGCTTTTAATATTCCAGTCTCGTTGTCTGTATTCAAGCCTGCAGAGCCTCCAGTACGGTTTTTTTCATGAGCTCTACCGGAGGTTCGACTCCTGTCCAGAGCCTGAAAGCTTCTGCTCCCTGGTAAACGAGCATTAAAACCCCGCTGATTGTTTTCGCACCTGCGGCTTTTGCTTCTCTTAAAAGTTTCGTTTCAAGCGGGTTATACACAATATCAAATACAGCAAGGTCGCTGTGAAGTTCTTTTGCTGTCGCAACGGCTGTTTCCGTATTGGGGTGCATCCCCAGAGTTGTGGTATTGATCAGGACATCTGCATCCTGCAGTAATTCCTTTAACCCTGAAAGCCCGGTGCCGCTTATTTTTCCCGGAAGGGCTGCAGTTGAGATATCTTTTGCAAGTCCTACTGCCCTTTCCTCTGTCCTGTTTACTATTATGATATCGGCGCCGTCAGATGCAAGCTGGAAAGCGACTGCCCTTGCTGCTCCTCCTGCCCCTGCAACCACTATTCTGGACCCCCCAATTTCCACTCCAGTATCCTGAAGTGCCTGCCTTGCCCCCAATCCGTCAGTATTATATCCCTGAATTTCTCCCGACTTTCCGAAAACTACAGTATTTATTGCTCCGATCTTCTTTGCAAGAGGGTCAGGCTTGATAAAGTTAAGTTTCAGAGCCTCTTCTTTTAAAGGCACTGTCAGGTTCAGCCCTCCAAATCCCATAGCTTCAGCCCCGAGAATTGCATTTTCCAGCTTTTCCGGCGTGACCCTGAAAGCGTGATATATGCAGTCAATACCAAGGGCTGAAAAAGCTGCATTATGCATGACAGGGGAAAGAGAGTGACCTACAGGGTCTCCAAATACACCAAAAACTTGCTTCATTTTAGCATTTCCATTATTTTCTTTACTTCATCTGCCGGAAGTTGACCGGGAGCTGCGGCTGTATCACTTTCTATCGAAGCATATGTCAGGACTGAACCGTAGAGAGGGGCGACCACTCTTGTATGTTTTCCCTGCTTTCCCATCGCAATAGTGCATACCGGTTTTCCTTTATTCTTAAAGTCCAGTGTAACTTTCAGGAGATTAAGAGTATCCTCCATTGACTGAGGCATGACTGCAAGTTTGGCAATATCTGCCCCTGCAAGAAACATTTCTTCAAGA
>DUIO01000151.1 GCA_013330315.1 Methanosarcina sp.
TTTCGCATGCTTCTGGTAATTTATTATTAAGGTACTGTTAATAGTATCGTAATGACTGTTTAGTGACTGTTAACAGCCGGATAGAGTTCGGTTAAATTAGAGTCTACTCCGGTGCCTGCTACCTACTACTATTAAAACCTGAATAATTATTAAGTCCAATTAAGTCCAATTAAGTCCAATACTTATTACGAATCCGATATCCTTTAAACCCGAATAATTGTTAAATATTGTAGTAACTATATGGATATCAGATAATATTTGAATTGTATGAAGACAGATCTTAAAGACGATAAGGAAATTCTTTTCGATTTCGATCCCGGCGGGAATTCTTCTCAATTAGTTTAGGTGTCGAAAATATGCAAACGCTAATCAGAGCACTATCTCAAATGTTATTAACGAACGTTATTTTCTTGGCAAATATGTTCTCTTATTGAATGCTATTCTTATGCTATTTTTTATGGTTTGATTTTTTTCTCATTATATTATTTTTTTGTTATTTTATTTTTTTGGGTTTATAATTTTTTTGGCTGGTTTTTTTCGCCTGCCTTTTATACCGGTGCCTTTTTCCTTCCATCTTCAGAGGTCCCGATTTTTTTCTGGAAAGAACAGTTTCTTTCAGGATCAGGTTCTGCTTTTATAAGTGTATATATTTCCTGCCCGTAGACTGTTTTCAGTCTCTTTTCTACCTGGTCTGCAATTTCTGCAACCTCCTGGATATTAAGAGAGCCATTTACAGTAATACAGGCATTAATTGCTATTCCGTTTCCGATTTTACGTGTTTTAAGCTCGCTGGAACCCAGCACACCTTCGGTCCTGGTTATTATCTCTCTAATCTCGCGGTTATCTTTTTCATCAAGAGAGGCTTCTATCAATTCGTTGGCAGTGCCGTACAGGAGTTTGCCAGAAGTCCCCAGAAGATAAAGGCTTATAAGAACTGCAATAAACGGATCGGCTATATCCCAGTTTTTTCCCGGGAGAAAAGTACATCCTATACCCAGAGCAATAAAGGAGGAGAGAATCAAATTTTCGATCCGTGAATTTCTGACATAAACATTAGCTTCTACTGAATTGCTCTCAATATCTTTTCCGGACTTCCTGCCGAAAAGAGGAATAATCTCCTTTGATACTAAAATGGAAACAGCTACTAAGAGTGCAAAAATTTCAGGGGCTTTTGTTTCTCTTCCATCTATAAATCGAAGCAGCTCTCCTGAAGCCAGACTCATTGATTGTATGCCAGCAAGAAGGAGAACACATGCTCCTGCTCCCATAAAAAGAGTTAAAATTTTCCCGTGTCCATAATTATGGTTCCAGTCTCCGGGTTTGTTAGCGATGGAAATATCAAGAATTTTTAAAATCTCTTTAATTAATTCTGAGAGCGAGCGAACNNAAAAAAGCCCCGTATAAGATATATTCCCGTTTTTATTCAAATTTTCGTCCGCTTTCATCCGAAATTCACCGTTAATGAATTTTTTTAATCCTCCTTCGTAAAGCGGACCCTTTCTGGAGGGTCGAAAAGAGTAGCAGTATAGTAAGAGTGTAATCAGTGTAGTAAGAATATAATATTAGAAATATTTTTAAAGCCTCGGACGCCTACATTTCCCTTTACGCGGTACATAACGCAGCATTTTCAGCCACTAAGATCAATAGATATGGAGAGGGAAAGTTATTGAAAACACAGATTTAGAATCTGTGTTTTCAAGGGTTGGGTTTCTTCGGGCTTTCTGTCCTGTTTTTGCCCAATCGGTATGGGTTTTGTAGGTCGTCGAGGTTGGTGTGTGTTTCCTCAGATTCCGTTTTTCTTTTTACTGAGGGTGTAATGCTGTCATTACTTTATCTTCAGAGTGGAGCAATGGTCTTGCCATGAACTTCATTCATCACCATGGCAAGAGCCGTATACATTGAGGCAAGGCCCATAATAAGTCCAACATATCCAGCCACTACAAGCAGTCCGGCACTTCCGGTTGCGTTTACAACGGCCAGCAGCATAAACAATATAAATAAAGTTACAAATACAAACTGAAGGGCTCTAACTCCGATTTTCATTGTAATGATTAACATAACAAAGGTGTACACACCCCAGATGAAGAGATATGCGGCCATAGCGATTCCAGATGAGGCTTCAATCCAGCCCATTGCAGGCATTACGATAAGTCCGGCAAGTGAGAACCAGAAAAGCCCGAATGCTGAAAATGCTGTTCCTGCAAAGATATCTCCTTTCTTCCAGGACATGATTCCTGCAAACACCTGGGCAAATCCTCCCAGGAATATTGCCATGGAGACAATCATTGACCCCACAGGGTATACGCCGATGTAGCTCAGACTCAACAAAACTGCAGCAAGACCCAGCCCTGTAAATCCAAGAGGGGCAGCATTTGCGGTTTTGTCGATTATTATTGTAGGAGTTCCTGCGTTTTCGCTCATGATTATTCCCCTGAAGCCATTTTCTTGAAAAAATTAAAAAAGGAAGTTTAGGGCTTAGAGCCCGTAGTTTTCTGGTTTGAAAACTGCAACTTCCTGCTTGAATTTGGTCAGGTTTTCGCTCATGAACTTGTCAGCATCATCGGTGATGGCTTCAAGGTCGGCTTTAACCTTTGCAAGAGCATTGGTTTCGAACCTTGTGAGTCTCAGCTTGCCGGAGTTGAGGCCTTCTTCAACAATGTTGCAGCACTCGATTGCAGCAGCCTTTGAACGGAGGAAGTTGTTGTTTCCGTTCTTTGCAATTGCCTGTCCGACCTTGTATGCGTTGTCGTAAGCGAGGACATATCCCTGTGGGTCTCTGTATTTGTCAGAGAGAACGAGGATGTCTCTGAGGTCCTTTGCCTTTCCGACTTTCAGAGAGGTGTTCATCATTGCACAGTCGTATGCAAGAGTTTCGGACCAGCACTGAACGGTTGT
>DUIO01000107.1:0-4778 GCA_013330315.1 Methanosarcina sp.
AAACCCGGGTTCGAATCCCGGTCGGCGCATTTAACCTTTCTCTAATAATTTTAACCTTTTTTCTCATTTTGTCACAATATAATTGTAGAAATTATAGAAACATCAGTGCGAGGGTTGCCCAGCCAGGTCAAAGGCGATGGGCTTAGGACCCATTTTCGTAGGAATTCGTGCGTTCGAATCGCACCCCTCGCACTTTTTTCCACAAAATTTCCATAATCGTTTTCTTCTCAGATTTTTACATGAAAAGTGCTTTTTAAGCTACTCTCCATTATTTTTCTATTTTTAGAAAATTTCGATTTATAATCGTTTCTGGTTTATAATCTCATTTTAGTCTGTTTTTGAAACCGGTACTAAGAAAACATCCGAAGATGTGCAGTGTACCTCTCCTACCATCTCGGCAGCACTTCCCTGATGGCGGACAAGACTGGCTTTGAGGTCAAACGCACTGATTACTTCCCATACGGCCAGATAAGATCAGGCAGTCTGAAGGAAACAATTACTCGTGCAGATAATATTGGGGATTTGTCCAGCCCAGCACTATATTCCTATATAAGTGGAGTCTGATTATTCAATAACAATAACTTTGAGGCTCGGGGAGCAATATAGAATGAAGTTTTCAGAATCAGATATTGTGAGAGCAAAGGAAGACATTCCTGAAGAGTGCATTAAAAAAGGAGATGTAGGTACTGTGGTTGTTGCTTTCAGCGACCCGAACGAAACCTATGAAGTTAAATTTGTGGATAAGAATAACAGGTCCAGACAAATGGTGCTTTTGCCGGATGAAATTGAGAAAGTAGAGGAAGCATAATTAGGCATCAGGCAGAAGGATAGCAGGTTCCTGACAGATTTTCTAAGATATAAAGGGATAAATTCTTTCCAGGATGTTCCGAATTCTTGCCAGGTTCTGCGCAACAGAAAGTTTAACAACAAAGTAAAATAAAAAACTGTTTATGGGCGATAGAGAAAAAAACGTGGGGTTTGCTGCATCTTTAAACGTACTCTTTACAATTATAGAATTGATCGGAGGACTCTTAACAAATAGCCTGGCACTGCTGGCTGATGCGTTGCATGATTTTGCTGATAGTTTCGCACTGATAGTAGCCTGGTATGCAGAAAAGCAAGCAAAAAAACCTGCAACAAGTAAGATGACTTTTGGATATCGAAGGTTATCTCTTTTGTCTGCAGTATTTGCTATTATTGTGCTTATAGCCGGGTCATTGTTTATACTGTCCCAGGCAATTCCACGTCTTATTAATCCGGAACCTGTAAATGCCGAAGGGATGGCTTTGATTGCGATCATCGGAGTTACCATAAACGGGTTGGGATATTTCAGGTTAAAGAAAGGGCTAAGCCAGAATGAGAAGATATTATCATGGCACCTTCTGGAAGACATTCTGGGATGGGTATTCCTGCTCATCGGGGCAGTAATCATAAGGTTCTGGAACGAACCNNGTTCCGGCATATATTGATATTGATAAGATTAAGGAATCTATCTTATCGATTGAAGGGGTAAAAAAAGTTCATGATATCCATATATGGTCTCTGGAAGGAGAAACGGATATTTTAACAGCTCATGTCGTTGTGGAAGACAAATACCTGCAAAGACCGGATCAAATGAGGCAATCTATAAAAAGCAAGTTAGAGGGACATCATATAGAGCATTCAACTCTTGAGCTGGAAGGCGAAGGGCTCTGTTCTGCAACAGAATGTATTTTTGAATCAAATAAGTAAAACGAGAAGAAATTTCACGCATTTTTATTTTTCTATTTTTTAGAATCTGTAAACGCTTGTTTTTCACACTATGCAATAGCCTCTATTTGAGTATACTTCATAGAGAAAATTATTTATAATATAAAATAGGAAATAGGTTACCTACTTCCTTACTAGAAAACTAAATGTAAGCTCTGTCAGAAAAAACATCAATACTAAATTAATCTTTAAATTAATCTCTAAATTAATCTTTAAATTAATCTCTAAATTAATCTCTAAATTAACCTCTAAATTAATCACTGAATCAATTACTATAACTTTAAAACGGAGGTATGAAATGGAATATGAACTTGAAGAAGTTGAAAGGGATTACATAGAATTCAGAAAAGAGATAGGGGAAGAATAAATAAAGAAGATGAAATCCGCGAAAATGAAAAAGAACCTAAAAATGAAAGAGAAATATTCAAAATTGAGTGGGTCGTGTATTACGTATAATCCGATTACTGTGCTGGTAACTGATTATTATGCTGGTAAACCGACTTAAAGGCATAAATCGGCTTAAAGGCATATACTGGTTATATATTGTCATCAAAGAAATAAAGAGAAGCTGATTTCTAACCTGTTATATACATATGATTACGGATATGCATTGCAAGATATGGATGGCAGGTTATACGGAAATCCCGTTCTTTCTCTTTTTAGCTCCGCCATTCTGTTTTTTAACCATTTTGTATGCATCTGATATTGCAAACACCCAGGTTGCGAAGAATGTGAAAAATCCTATAATGAGTGCTATTAAACAAAGGCTGACTACAAGTGCTGCAAATAACGCCAGCCCTCTGTAAAGATCTCCTGCATATATCTGACCGAGACCTGGAACTATAAAAGATAATAGTGCCGCAATGGCAGGATTTTTTCTTTTGTTTCTGGCATCTTCCATTCCATATCCGGAAATTATATCAGCTTTTGAGTAATTCTCTGAGTTTATATCTGAAGGTTCGGCATATGTTTTTCCCATCGTTTTTACTCCTTTTAAATGAATTGTGCTCCTTTAGCTGGTGTGTTATTGAGATATCTCTTGGGTTTATTCCAGGATTGGTTTTGAGTTTAGATGAATTCGTTTAGAGAGATTGTTTTAGAGAGATTGTTTTAGAGAGATTGTTTTAGATAAATTATTTTAGATAAATTGCTTTAGACGAATTCATTTATATGAATGCAGTCACAGTTTTTGAGTAATAACAAAAAGCAGTATTTAAATCGTACCCCGATATAATTTATTTCATTTTGATTTTCATGCACCGGAACTGATGTATTGCTTTTAATTCTATATTTTTAATAATGACTACTTGGTTCTGCGCTTTATCGAAATAATATATGATTTATATGCATGAAATTATATATATGACCTAGAATTAATATATTTAAAAAATACTCTTATGTGTGGATTACAGCATTATTTTTTCTTCTGTCACTTTGTGGACACTGGTTTTTCGGATGGGCTGCTTATACGCAGGAGCAGGCATCTGATAATAAGCCCATACAGGTTGATGAATATGTAAACCAGATGTTACGCGATATGTTTGAAAATTGGCAGTCCGAGTTCCTTCAGCTTATCTGGCAGGTGGCAGGGCTTGCGTTTTTGATTTATGTGGGGTCTCCGCAGTCTAAAGAAGGGGGTGAAAGAAAAGAAGAAAAATTGGATTTAATTCTGAAATCAATTAACCCTGAAGAAGCAGAAGAGTTAATTAAAAACCTGGACCTTAAATATCCGCGCAAATGAATTTATTTGATTTATTCTTTTCTTAAATTTACTTGATTTATTCTTTTCTTAAATTTACTTTATTTATTCACTTCTTTTAATAGGCTGTCTTATAATAGTTTTAAGTTTTTCGGCTTTTTTTGCTCATATCCCCAGGATATATTTCTTGGCGCCTTTTCCCAGGGAACGGTGCCGTTAAATTCGTAGCCTCTAGATTTAATGGAGTCATGCAGTTTCATTTTGTTTTTGACTGTTTCTCTTTGTCTCTCCTTAAATCGACTATCATTCAATCATGTCATTGAATTCGATCTTGCAAAGGCATATTTTTTCATTTCTTCCCTGTACTCTTTTGCCATCTCCACATACTCTTCGGCATTTTCTTTTATGGCTTCGACCTCTGCTTCATTTGTTTCCCTTTTAACCGTGCCCGGAACCCCGATAATAAGGCTGTTAGCCGGAAACTTCTTCCCCTGAGGTACAAGCGCATTTGCTCCCACAATTGAGTTTTCTCCTATCTCTGCCCCGTTCAGCACAGTTGAATTCATGCCGATAAGCACATTATTCTCTATCTTGCACCCGTGCAGGACAGCACCATGCCCTACTGACACATTATCGCCAACCTGAACCCCGTTTTCAGGGTCTGCATGAATCACCACGCCGTCCTGAATGCTTGTCCTGTTTCCGATCTCTATTTTGTTCTGGTCTCCTCTGATTACGGCGTTAAACCATATACTTGAATAACTCCCTACCTCAACATCTCCGATTATGTCTGCAGAATCTGCAACAAAAGCCGTCTCAGCAATTCTCGGGCTCTTCCCATTAAAATGCATTCTCATTTTTATCACTCTACCTTTCAGGCTTTATTTTCCTTTTTAATTTCTTTATTGGGATTGTTTATGTTATTTCTTAATTTTAGCTTCTGCTATACATGAAGCTTCTCTCTTCTTTTTGCATAATTCAAAAATAACTCCTGAGTCAGACAGCATAACGATAAACAAGATATGCGATAACCAGTATTGTCAGAATTAAGCATATGATTTATTATCGAACTGATTGAAGGGTCTGTCAGATATTCCTTTTTCCTGTACCTTACCATGAGTGCAAAATGTATTACTGTTAACACAAACGTCAGGAAGAACTTCGAAAGGCCGTCTATTGAGACATATCCTGTATAGTTAAGTGCTCCTATGGCTAAAAAAGAAACAAAAATATACCGGGATTGAGCGCGACAGTTCTTCTTCCACAATGGGATCCCGTTTCAAACTTTAGCTCCTTATTCCACCATCATTATATGTTTTTTGATTGTGTT
>DUIO01000107.1:4832-4997 GCA_013330315.1 Methanosarcina sp.
GAAAAAAAGTATGTATTTTTCAGGCAGATGAGGGAATTCCAGACTGAAGGTCCCCGGGATTGTCGGTCCGTGCCTGGTTTATAGTAACTTATTTTCTTAACAGACCCGCGGGATCGGGTCTCCGGCTGGAACGTCTACGTAGCGCATTCCGCCAAAGCGGTTTCT
>DUIO01000315.1 GCA_013330315.1 Methanosarcina sp.
AAAACTTACCTGAGGATGGTAAGAGACGAAAAAATGGATTACAAATGCAGAGCAAGCGGCATTATAATTAACGTTACGCATAACGGCACCGCCGAGACCTGCCGGGTACATCAGGAGCCTTTGGGGAATGTGATGAAAGATGGCTTTGAGAAGGTCTGGGAAGAATCTGCACAGCGAAGGAATGAAATTGTAGAGAACTGCGAAGGCTGCCTCTTTTTCGGATATACGGAAAACAGTTTGATGCAGAGCTTCAACCCTGAAGTTTTAATGCATTACGAGTGGATGTAAGAGCCGAATTGCGCTTCGAGACTTCACTTCGGGATAGAAAAAATCCATGGTTCTTCCTATTGATGTCATTATTGTTTAAATATAGTTCTATTATTCAAATATGGCCCTATCTAATAGGGCCCAGGGCCCAGCACAATTGAGTTTAAACACAATGGATTTAAGCCGGGTTTATGTTGATAATCTGGCTCGAACAGAAATATCCGAATGCCTTGAAGTGAAACTTATCTGACAATACCAGATGAAGTAACACATATATGAAACGAAAAGTATAGTAGAAGGCTAAGGGAATTATTTTCCAGTGATTATAAAAGCCGGGGGCAAATGGGGAATATCATTATGAACGGCACAGAGTCTACGTTATCGACGGAAACGGATCCGGTCTGTAAGATGAAAGTAAATAGAGGAGACGCAAAATTCACTAGTGAATATAGGGGAAAGACTTACTATTTCTGTTCTCTTTCGTGCAAGAAGAAATTCGATGAAAATCCGGAAAAGTACATAAGCTTCTATCAGCCGGGAAGGTGAAACAGGTGAAAATTGTTATTTCGGACCCTGTATACCTGCCGGATGAATACAGAAAAAGGCTTGAAGCTCTGGGAGATCTTAAGGTCTTTGACAGTACACCTTCTTCTATTGGAGAACATGTCTCCAGGGTAAAGGATGCGGATATAGTTATTGTAGGAAGGTACGGTTTTTCAAAAGAAGCGCTTAATGCTTCACGGAATCTCAGGATGATTTCGGTATGGCAAACCGGGTATGATCATATAGATCTCAAAACAGCTACCGAGAAAGGCATAATAGNNTAATAGTGTCCAATGTCCCTGACTATGCTTTTGATTCGGTTGCAGAGATGGTTTTTGCACTGGTTCTTAATCTCATAAGAAAAGTACATATTGCAGACATGAAGCTGCGAGAGGGAAACTTTGATTGGCAGAACTATGTAGGCAACCAGCTTATGGGAAAGACTATGGGAGTGATAGGCACAGGCAGCATAGGAGAGAGGGTAATCCAGATAGCCCATGGATTTAACATGAATATACTTTCCGTAACCGGTCATCCCAGAGAGGAAAAAGCAAGAAAGTTGGGAGTAAAATTTGTAGATATGGATACTCTTCTTGCAGAGTCGGATATAGTTACTCTTCATGTACCCCTAACTCCTTCTACGGAAAAAATGATAGGCCCAAAAGAGCTTGCAAAAATGAAAAAAAGTGCAATTCTGATAAATACCGCCAGGGGAAGGGTAGTAGACGAAACTGCTCTCGTGGAAGCCCTGAAGAGGAAAGAGATCCGCGGAGCCGGGCTGGATGTTTTTGAAAAAGAGCCTCTGCCAGCAGATCACCCGCTGACAGAACTTGAAAATGTTGTGCTTACTCCACATATAGCTTTTCTCTCTGAAGAGTCCCTTGAGGAATGCACATATGTTTGCGTTGAGAATGTAGAAAAATTTGTGGCCGGAAGACCCCAGAACATTGTAAACCCCGAAGCTCTTGCTGAGTCCAGACTGCCATGAGGCTTGAATATCAGCCCGACGGTGAAGGAAGTGAGGATTTTCCTCTCTTCGGGCGCTCTCTTCCATCAGGCATTCCTATCCTCTTCCTCTATTAAATTTTTCTTATCCAATATCCTTAGAGCTTCAGCCGTAGCCCATCTGACTTCGGGGTTCGGGTCGTCCAGATTTCTAACAAGAGGATTTACTGCCTTTACATCTCCGATTTTCCCCAGAGCTTCAGCAGCGTGACGTCTAAGCCAGGGATTGCTGTCATCAAGAAAATCAATAAGGTGCTCGACGGCTTCATGGCTGCCAATCTCTCCGAGAGCATAGACCGAAGTAATTCTGATTTCGGGATCCTTCTCTTGGAGCATTCCTATAAGAGAAGTTACTGCTTTTTCAGTCTTGAGAGTTCCGAGAGAATAAGCAGCTGCATTTCTCACTCCAGGATTTTTGTCTTCCAGGCGCCTGAGGAGCGGCTCAACTGCCTGAAGGTCTCCTAGCTTCCCGAGGGCTTCAGCTGCATATTTTCGAAATTCGGGATCCTTATCCTGCAGCCTGGATATAAGCGCAGGGGCTGCCTTTTTTCCTCCGATTTTCCCAAGGGCCAGAGCCGCCTGGGAACGAAATTCCGCAGGGCTTTCATCCAGCTTTGCGATAAGCGCTTCCTCTGCTTTCTCATCCTGCATGACTCCCAGAGCCCAAAATGCAGCCAGTCTAACTTCAGGGACTCTGTCATTCAGGCATTTTATAAGAGATCCGGTAACTCTCCTATCCTGCAGCTTTCCAAGAGCCTGTATAACATGGCTTCTTATTACTGGGTCTTTATCTGCCAGTTGCCTGGTTAAAGGCTCTACTGCATCCTCACCTCCTATTAGAATAAGGGCTTTGGCTGCAGCAATTTTTACAGAGGAATTTCGGTCTTCAAGAAGCCTGATAAGCGCCTCTTCAGCCCTTTTCTCTCTAACCTGGCTCAAAGCCTCAACGGCAATTGTCCTGACCTCAGGGCTTTCGTCGTACAGCGACTGGATACAGAAATCAATATCCCTGTTATTCAGGATTACAGGAT
Organism: Methanosarcina sp.; assembly: GCA_013330315.1. GTDB lineage: Archaea > Halobacteriota > Methanosarcinia > Methanosarcinales > Methanosarcinaceae > Methanosarcina > Methanosarcina sp8098u. Next base: position 2,847 of record DUIO01000315.1, read on the forward strand.
TATCAGAGCCGTCTCTTTCCTGTCCTTTAAGGAGACTTGAAATATAGGTTAATTTCTCTGATGAGGTCTTCAGGCCTGAAATGTCGCTTAAGAGATTCATTGAGGAATAAACAATAGCTATTAACGACGCTGCCATCGAAAAAAGTGAAAGAAATAGCAGAGTTTTCATTTTAGCCTCAGAAAAAGTGCCCAGGCTAAATACAATCAATATCAGCCCATTAAAGTAAATTGTGCCTGCTGCCGTATAGGATACTATCTTCAGGGTAGGCTTTATCCGGTTGGCAATGGAGTTAATATTCTCCCTGTTGTCCTGCAAAGACAGGATGAAAATGGCAATAAATACGGCATATAATGCAGCCGTAGACTGCATAACTGCAGAGGGAAGCCAGAAAGTGTTTGAAGAGCTTCCCGAAGTACCTGTGCTTCCGTTCCCGAAAAGTGTGAAAAGGCTCAAAATAGTCAGAGCAAACAAGAAAAGGAGTTCGAGTTTGTAGGTTTCCACTTTACTAAATCTCATTATAAACAGGCAACGTGTATTCTAAGAAATATATAATAATTCCGGCATTTGACGAAGAGCAATATGAGGGAAGTGCCTGTAAAAAAACCATAAGACGAAGGGAATAATTATAAAACCCTTATCGCTACAGGCTCCCCGCCTCTGAGACCAAACTGCAGGGCCGCATTTCCTTTATTTACTGCGATCTCCAGAAATCCATGGCTCCCTATAAGTGCAAGTGCCTCTCCCTGCCCGACAAAACCATAGGTCTGAACAAAAGAGAGCTTCCTGCCATTTACTTCCACCTGAGAGCCGAAATTGCGGAACTTCAGGATTGCAGCTTCAGGAATATTTGTAATCACATTTCCGAAACCGTCGGCAAAAATGACCTCCCCCATAAGAAACGGCCCGTCAATCCCTACGCTCCCGAAATCAAGGTCCACAAAATCAGATACTTTATTCCCTACAGCCTCTAAAGGCAGTNNTCCCAAAATCAAGATCCGCGAAATCCGATACTTTATTCCCTACAGTCTCGATTGGCATGCCCTTTGAGAGCCTGGCACCCACAGGTGCAAAAATATCTCTGCCATGAAATGTTGCAGAAATTCCGGATTTAAGCATTATTTCCGGATTTGTAATCTCGTATACTTCCATATCTCCAAGCCGGCGAGCTGCAGGGATCATAAGCCCGTTATCAGGACCAACAAAAAATTGCTCTTCTCCTTCAGGGCCGGCTTTCAGGGCAAGAGCACGGCGAGAAGTTCCAACTCCCGGGTCAACAACCCCCACATGCACGCTTCTGGCAGGGAAATAAGGGACAAGCGAGTAAAGGACAAATGCTCCTTCCCTTATTCCTGCCCGTCGGATAGAATGGGTTATATCAATTATTTGCACTTCAGGATTAATTCCAAGGATCACGGCTTTCATAGCTGCAGGATAAAGGTCTCCGAAATCAGTGGTCAAGGAAATTGTGGACATGAATATTATTCGGCTTTTTTGCTATTTTACACTATGTCAAATTGAAAAAGAATATTAAGATGTGAGAAGATACGTTCCAGCATTGGAAAAATTAATGGCAATAGAAGAAGCGCGGAAAGAATGAAACATACAGNNCTCTACAGGAACCTTTTACCGAATTTTATATCCTCGGGCCTGAAGGGATAGCTGATAATTATCCAACAGATTACGTACTCGGGGAGAACGGAACGGTAATAGTAGGGATTGTAAACCATGAGCAAAAGCCCGTCAATTATACGCTGGAGGTTGAGCTTGAAGGCATGTCTCTACCCTTACCCCCCGATCATCAGTATATAAATCTCGAGGACAACGAGACATGGGAAAAAGCAGTTACCATAACTCCTCCCTTTGAGGGGAAGAATATGCTGCTTGGATTTTCTCTTTACAATGAAAATGAGAAAAAAATAGTTAAAGGGGAAATCTGCCCGCCTTATAGAGACCTTAATCTTTGGATAAATGTATCGCAAAATCTCTCGGAGGATACTTCAATAATAGTGGAATAAGCAATCTGCCCGAAGAAAATAGCCCAGAACCCTGGTGATCTTGAAAAAACGAAATAATTAAAATTATAAAATTAAAATCATGAAACTAAAATCATAAAATTAAAATTACAAAATTAAANNTTACAAAATTAAAATTACAAAATCAACATCCGTAAAAAAGGGAGGATTTGCCCGGTTTCAGCGAGATTTCAACGCACAGGGTCCGGTTGCACATTTTCCACAGGCGAGCTGATTAATTTCAGGGAAAGCTTTCAAATTTTCCTGAAGCAATCTGAAGCACTTTTCCTTATCCAGCCCTTTTATATTAATGGCGCCAGCCGGGCACCTGTCCACACAGACAAGGCATTTCTCTCCTTTTTTATGGCGGCAGAATTCTTCGGTCGGGCGCGGAGTTGGAAGGATTTCTGCGGAAATCAGTATTGTTCCAAAGCGGCCTGCACACCCGGCTTTTGTGATCAGCATATGGTGAACACCAAAAGTGCCCAGGCCAGCAGCATAAGCTGCACTTTTGTGCGACCATGAAATGTCAAAGCCCTTATTTTTATAATCGAAAACAGTTGAAGGCACAACTGCTTTTATATCTTCTTTTGCCAGTTCAGCCTTTAATCTTTCATTGATCTCTCCAATCAGGCGGTCTGTTTCACCTTTAGCCAGANNTTCTTTTAAGTCCATATCATTTCTGGAATTCATATTTTCTCTCCGGGCTAACAATTCCATAGGACTAACAATTCCATAGAACTAATAATTCTACAGGAGCTCCTTCAGAATTTCTAATATTACTTCTCACAACTATTGTTTCTTACTTATTTTCTTCAAGCCTTAATAAAAACTCTTTTACATCCAGCCCACTTGCATAACCAATAAGCTTCCCATTTGCTCCAATTATTCTGTGGCAGGGCACGATTATTGCAATCGGATTACGGTTGTTTGCAAGCCCTACAGCTCTGTAAGCCCTGGGATTTCCTATAGATATGGCTATATCTTTNNGATTTATAACTTCGGGTTTCTCCGTAAGGGACTTCACATAAAGCATTCCACACGGATTTCTGGAATTCCGTACCTTCCGGAGCCAGCTTTATACTAAAAGATTTGAGCTCTCCGGAGAAATAAGCTTCAAGCTGCCTGGAAATTTCCATGAAAAAATCTTTGTTTTCCTGCCAGCTGTCCGGAACTTCGATTTTCTTTTTGCCTTTCATGAAGTTTACATATTTCAGCCCTTCTTCATCTCCTGCAAGGAGTATGGGACCGATTGGGGATTCAACTATGTGATAATACATTTCTATCTTCTCCTGCTGGTTACAGATATTTCTATTACTTATGGTAGAAATGTTTGTTCAATAACCTGCCCCTACAGGGCATCGAAGGAGTTTTTGCTCAGTGATTTCAATCAACGCTTTATCAGAATTCAAATAAGTTTAATCCTTTCAGATTTCTGAACTTTCGCTTTAAAGGACAATATTAAGGGAGAATATAATAACTAAGAAATTATTTTTAAATTTTTTTCTATTTTAATTATATTTAACAAATTTGAAATATTAAAAAACCTTTTTGAAAATATAGAAAAATGTTTAGAAAAACAACATCAAAAGTTATTCATGCGCAGTATATTTCGACTTATCTTTTGGAGGAGAAGCCTTAGAAAGAGATTTTTAGGTCATGTACTGGAAAACGGACATAAATAGAGTTTTTACAAAAATTCGAGATATACGAGACCTGACAGGCTTTGCGGTACGCGGGCAGATTGCATCAAGCGGGCAGATTGCATCAAGTTTCATCATAGGTCTTTGCCCTGAATGAGAGAGGCAAGATTCAACCTTCAAAGGGAGAAGAATCCAGAAAAAACCCCGGGAAATAGAATGGTGAAGAAAATGACAAACCGGAAAACACTTACAATACTTACATTACTGATCCTACTGGTTCCGGCCCTTTTCGTATCGGGCTGCACGGAAGAAGACCCGAGTGCCAAAGAGATTGTAGCCCGGACGCTGGAGAAGCAGAACAGTATTGAAGATTATTCGTACACAATGCACATGACCTACTATGTCGAGGAGAATGTTGTGGAAAACGAATTTAAGACAATATACAAAAAACCACACATGATAAAAAACTTCATGGAAGAGCCCGGAGGGGAAGAAGAGACGCTCGTGCTCTCCGACGGGGAATTCAGGTGGACTTATGCCCCGGGGACAAACACGGTCTTGAAGACAAAGATTCCTGAAACCCCGGAGTTAACTGAGGATGACTATCTCTCCATTATAGGAATTACCCTTAACGATATGAACGTATCTCTGCTGGAAACAGAAGAGATTGAAGGAAGAGAAGCCTACCTTCTTGAGGCTACCCCGAAAAGGACTGGAGAGGCGACCTCTGCATACAGCATGAAAGTATGGATAGACAAAGATACCTGGATGCTCCTCGGGTACAAGATGTACGACAGCGACGAGACCCTTATTTCAAAAGTAGAAATCCGGGACCTGAAAGTAAACACCGGAATTCCGGATTCTGAGTTTGTATTCAAAATCCCGGAAANNGTCGGGTTTGAAATCCTGATCCCTGAGTATCTGCCGGAAGGTTACGAGTTCGGCTATGCTACAGCCTACAACACCAGCGAAGCAGCCCCTGAAGGCCAGGCTGCAGAAACAGTCATCCTGACTTACGAAAAGGAAGATGAAGACATAATTATTACGGAAACCGTATGTGAAAACCATGCCCAGGAAGCTGCAATAATGAATTCTGCAGAAGACATTACCATTAACGGGAAGGATGGAAAATACCTTGCCTTCGGGAACATGAAGACCCTGCGATGGGAGTTAGGGAATACTGACATGAGTCTTACCGCTTCCCTGGAAAAAGA